>NZ_JACYVY010000010.1:0-56396 GCF_017151825.1 Staphylococcus sp. EG-SA-18 | reverse complement strand
TTATAAAAATATTATCATTAAAACTCAAATATGACGCTATATATTTTATGTTTTGCATAATCTTTTAATCATAAAACTAAATCAATAAAACATCATTATAATGAAAAACATTAGATTGACAAATACATACTAGTTTTTCTTAGTGTGAAATAATTAAAATTTCGCTAAAAAAAGCATAAAAAAGAGCCTATAGTATCAATAACTATAAGCCCTAACATCATTTACATCTATTTCTTTAATTTTTTACGTAGTTTATCCAATGTTGTGAACAACCAATATTTCACTTTATGAATTGGTTTATAGAAATCCCCTATTAATTCTTCGATTTGTACATTAAATCCACGTTTAAAGCGGTATACGCCATAATCTTCACTGTTTTCCGTAAAATCACCTGATAAACCATAGAAATTATAACGATCATAACCATTATCGAAGCAATAGTTAATCATAAACCAATGCATCATGTATGGTCCCATAAATTGATTATATTTTTCTGATGAACCACCAGAGAAATAATTCACTTCATATGCATTTGCAAAATAAACACCAGAAGCAAGGTTTAGAATTGGGCCGTCCGTTTTGCTCAATTCACTTGCATTCAATAATTCATGCTGATCATGATCAATTTGCTTATCTAATTCTGCAATTTTCTTCATTTGTTTATCTGATTTGTTTTCTTTCGCCATCATTTGATCACGACGATTTTCTTTGTCATTCAATTCCTGTTGCAGCTTTAACACATATTCATCAAGGTCAATATATGCTAATGGTACTAATACTTTATCTCCATATGTGTCAATAAAGTTATAAAAATAATCATCTGTTTTTGATACAAATCCAGCACGCTCTTCAGTTTCACGATATAAATCTAGGAAAAGATTGAACTCATCACGTTCAAGGAATCTGACTTTAACACCATAGTTTATCGCTTTATTAATATTACGTTTACGTTGACTATCAAATGTCTTTTTCAATGTTTCGGGTGTTTTACCTTCAAGGTTTAATACGCCCATCCATCGTACTTGGCTCGATGTATCATACTCAGTTGTAAAGCCATGATGCTCGTAACCATGTGATTTAAACAAGTTTACTAGGGCATCATTTTTCTCGCGACCTTCAAATGGCACGATATCTTTATCATATAGATGATATAACCAATACGGATCTAATTTAACATATAAACATTGATGTTGCTGTAAATATTTATCTAACTCTTTTAAATAATAATCAACTAATCCTAAATCTGAAAAATCCATTACTGGACCACGATTCGAATAGTAAACATAACTTCCCATAGTAGGAATTTTAGAGAAAAGGCTTGCTGCAATTACTTTGTTATTGTCGTCTTTAATACCTAATAAAACTACTTCAAAGCCATCATTCTCACGGGTAACTATATTTTCTTTTACTTGGAAATAATGACTTTCCAATGATGGATTTTGTACAAAGTTGTCAAATTCGGTAACAGTTAACTCTGTAAATTTCATGTTTTGATAATTCCCTTCCTAAAAAATTCTGTCTTTAACTTTTTTAAGTGCGGTATATGCTGCGTAAACAGGTTTATTAATTGGTTTAATAAAGTCACCAACATATTCAATAATTTCAGCATTGTAACCTTTTTTGAATTTAACTACACCAGCATCTTCAGCATCTTCTGTAAATTTACCACTAACACCATAGAAATTATAACGGTCAATGCCATGATTTAATGCATAATTAATCATTTCCCATTGCACTGCATAACTTCCGGCAAAATGACGGAAAGCATTTGATGTACCACCAGCATAATAAACAACTTCAAATGGGTTGATAAAGAAGAAACCAGCAGAGATAGGTAATTCATTACCATGTTCTTCTTGTAGACGTTTACCTTCTTCAATCTTTTGCTCATTAGCATCAAGTTGTTGTTGTAAGTTATCTCGCTTGTTGTGTGCTTTTTTATTTTCAGGACGTTTTTCAATATCCTTTAACGCTTTATTTAAATCTTTATTTAAAATATCACGCTCTTCGTTTAGTTCTTTAATATATTCATCAAAGTTGATATACGCTAAAGGTACTAACACACGGTCTTTGTAATATTTTAAGCGATTGTAGTAAAATTTGTCATCACGATCAGCAAAAGCTTTTGATTCTGACGTATCTTCCATAAATGATCTAAAAATTGGTAGTTCTTCTTCAGATAAAAATCTTACTTTAACACCATTCTTTTTAACTTTTTTCGTGTTTCTTTTTCTAAGTCCATCCATATTTTTAATGATGTCATCTGCTGTTTTATCTTTTAAATCTAACACTGAGTGATAACGAATTTGTAGCACAGGATCAAATCCTTTATGGAATCCAGTATGTTCAAATCCTAAGTTACTCATTTTATCAAAGAACCAATCATTACCAGCATTACCTGTAATCTCGCCATCATGATTCAAGTATTGATATGGTAAATATGGATCGATATGTAGGTATAGACAACGATGTTTTTTAACATATTTTGATAATTCATTAAAGAAAAAGTGTACGAGTTCTTGATTTTCATAATCAATCACTGGACCGCGATTTGAATAAAAATACTTGAACACTTTCATAACAGGTACAGCAGTAAGTAAGCAAGCTGCAATGACCTCGTTATTATTGTTTTTTATTCCCACTAAATGTGTTTCATAACCTTCAGCAAGCTTTAACTCATAGTGGCCAACAGTTTGCGTGAAATGACTGTATGGCATGCTATCTGTAAATGCACCAAACTCTTTAGCTGTTAAATTTGTAAACTTCATTATCATTACTCCTATTTGTCTCTCGTTAATTAATTTCATTTCCGTATTTGCAGTTTTTCTATTTCCCCTCTGCAAATGTCAAAAATAATAAATCTAATCTAAATAAGTATACAATAGTTAATGTTAAAACTAAAACATAAACGCTTTAATTGCGTATACTTTTATAGTAATATTTAGATTTTTGCATACAATTTCAAAAAAAGTAATATGAACGTTTGGGTTTGCTCATATTACTTTTGTATCATTTCTATTCAATTTTATAATTCACCGTTTTTCACTTTTTCAAACAGTATTCGCCTAATTTTTTTAAATCAAGTAAACTTAATTATTCAATGTTTGTTGGATAGATTGTAAATATTTAATGATTTCCTCACGCGTGTTAGATTTAAATCGCTTAACGATTTCGCTACCAATGACAATGCCATCTGCAACCTCTTTTATATCTGCAACATGTTGTGGTGTTCTTATACCAAATCCTGCGACAACTGGCACATTGGCTATCGCTTTAATTGACTCAATTTTTCGTTTTAATTCTGGATGAAACGCACCGTTTTGCCCTGTTGTCGCATTCATCGTCACAGTATAAATAAAGCCTTCCGCATGGGATACGATATCTTTTATACGTTTGTCATCAGTAGTCATCGCAACTAACGATATGATTTTGACGCCATAGTGACTAAATTGTTGTTTTAAACGCTGCGATAATTCATATGGTAAATCAGGAATAATTAAGCCGTAGACACCAGTATCTCGACATTTTTCAAAAAACGCTTGTTCTCCATAATGACAAATAATATTATAATACGTCATTAATACATAGTTACACTTAATTTGATCACCATGTTTTTCTAATTGATTGAAAATATAATCTATCGTGATGCCTTGTTTAATCGCTTGTTGACCTGCTTCCATGATAACTGGACCATCAGCAACCGGATCAGAGAAAGGTACTCCAATTTCAATTATATCTGCACCATTTTCACTCAACAATGTTGCATTTTCAATCAAATCTTTATTGCCCATAATATAAGGTATAAATAATTTAGTCATTTGCAAGACCTCGCTCTACCATATATTGTCTAATTGTTTCCATATCTTTATCGCCACGTCCAGAAATAGTTACTACAATAATATCTTCTTTCGACATCGTAGGCGCTAGTCTTTCAACATAACTCAGTGCATGTGCACTTTCAATTGCAGGTATAATACCTTCATGTTTTGTAAAGTTGATTAAAGCATTCATTGCTTGTGTATCACTAGCATTTTCAAAAGTTACTCTACCAATGTCGTGGTAATAAGAATGTTCTGGTCCAATACCAGGATAATCAAGTCCTGCTGAAATAGAATGTGCTAGTTGCACTTGCCCATCTTCATCTTGAATTAAATACATTTTAGTACCATGTAATACGCCAGGTGATCCTTTGCCAATTGCAAGTGCATGTTTATCAGTATCATCGCCTTGACCTGCGGCTTCAACACCGTATAATGCAACATCATCTTTAATAAATGGATAAAATGTACCGATTGCATTTGAGCCACCACCGATACATGCTACAATTGCATCCGGAAGTCGACCTTCTTTCTTCAATATCTGTGATTTTATTTCTTTACCAATCACACTCTGAAAATCTCTAACAATCGTTGGGAACGGGTCTGGACCTAATGCAGAACCTAATAAATAATGTGTATCATCTACATGACTTACCCAATATTGCAATGCTTTATTAACTGCATCCGATAAAGTCCCTTGACCATCTTCAACTGCCACAACCTTTGCACCAAGTAATTCCATTCTAAATACATTAAGTTGTTGTCTTTTAATATCTTCACTTCCCATAAAGACAACAAGTTCCATATCAAATAATGCAGCAACCGTAGCACTAGCTACACCATGTTGACCCGCACCAGTTTCAGCAACAAGCTTCTTCTTGCCCATTCTTTTAGCAAGCAACGCTTGACCTAACGCATTATTAATTTTATGGGCGCCTGTATGATTTAGATCCTCTCGTTTCAAATATATTTTAGCGCTACCTAGGCTTTCAGTATATGATGCAGCATATGTAAGTGGTGTCGCGCGTCCTACATACTCTGATAAATAGTATTCCAGTTCTCTTTGAAACTCTGGGTCTGCTTTTGCCTCTTTATAAGCTTTTTTCAACTCAATAATTGCTGGCATTAATGTTTCTGGAACATATTGCCCTCCATATTCACCAAAGAAACCTAATTCATCTGCTTCTGTTTGTATTTGTTTATTCATTGTCTCTATCTCCTTTCACAATATTTACAATTGCTGTCATTTTTTCTATATCTTTTCGCCCATTTACTTCTATACCTGATGCAAGATCATAACCTTGATGTGATAATTTAAGTTGATTAACTGTTTGAATATTTTCAGAGTTAATGCCTCCTGCTATCAAATAAGGTATGTCTTTTATGTGCTTCAAAATAGTCCAGTCATATGTTTGACCGGTACCACCATACGACACTGAGGGTGTGTCGATAATAAATAAATCTACGAACCCTTTATATTTATTTATGTTTTGGATTATGTTTTCATCTGCAGCTAAAG
This sequence comes from Staphylococcus sp. EG-SA-18, assembly GCF_017151825.1. NCBI lineage: Bacteria > Bacillati > Bacillota > Bacilli > Caryophanales > Staphylococcaceae > Staphylococcus > Staphylococcus sp. EG-SA-18. Next base: position 51,059 of record NZ_JACYVY010000010.1, on the reverse strand, counting down.
CTTTAGTGATTTTAATGCTTGAATATTTCTTTTTAATTTCCTGTATAAAATCAATAGATTCTGTGCCGTGTAACTGTATTGTGTTAATTGACGTATTGCTTAATACGTGTTCAATTGTTGTTAAATCAGGATTTACCATGACACATACTTTATCGATATGATTTGGAACAGCAGACGCTAACTTTTTTATTTGGGTAATTGTTTGATGCCTTTTACTTTTTTCATAATGGATGAAACCTATCGCATCAATAGGTAATTGACTGGCTGCTGTAACATCCTTTATTGATGTAAAGCCACAAAATTTCAATTTCATCATGACTTCACCTTTTGCATTTTCAGTTGTGGTAAAAATTCAGATAGATTGTCACAACGCATAAGCGCCTCACCTATTAGTAAGCCATCGATACCACTATGCAAGATTTTTCTTACATCAGATGCATCGTGAATACCACTTTCAGAAATATAATAATGATTTGTTTTTTTATTTTCTAAAATAGTATTTGTATGTTCCACATTTGTAACAAATCGTTTTAAGTCCCTGTTATTTACACCAATCAATTTAGCATTAACCTTATAGGCACGTTCTAATTCATGGCGATCATGTACTTCAACTAACACTTCTAGATTTTGCGATATAGCGTAGTTATATAAATCTTTCAATTGTTTATCAGATAAGATGTTAACGATCAATAAAATCATAGATGCACCAGCTTGTTTAGCAACATCAATTTGAAGCGGGTCTATAATAAAGTCTTTGCATAATACGGGTAATGTTGTTTTTGTCGTCAATGCTTGTAATCTTTCAAAACTACCACCAAAGTACTTTTCATCAGTTAAAATGGACACGGCATTTGCACCATATTGGTCATAATCTGAGATTTGTTGCGATAAATCTCGTTCAGGTAAGTCATTAACTGTAGGACTCTTCGATTTAATTTCTGCAATAATTGCTAGCTTTGGTTCTTTCTCAATTGCGTTTATAAAAGATTTTTTATTCTGAATCTTCACACTTTTCAAGGTATTAAGTTTGTCTTGATAATAGCCATTTTGTAAAAGTGACTGTTTATATTTAACAATTTCTGATAAAATCGTCATATTATTCACCTCTCATTTGATGGTATTTTTTCAATGCTTCACCATTATCAATCAATGTAGTTGCAAGTTCTATGCCTTCTGCGATGGTATCCACTTTCTCTGCAACATAAAGGCTTAAACCCGCATTTAGTAAGACAACATCACGTCGACTTGACTGATCTTTACCATTCAAGATATTAAGGGAGATTGCTAAATTTTCTTCAGGTGAACCGCCTTTAAAATCACTATTCGGCGCATGTTTCAAACCATAATCAGTCGCATTTAATGTGTAATTTTTGATTTCTCCATCTTCAGTCAATTCATATATCAAATTATCACCAGATAGTGTTGCTTCATCCATACCATTTGCACCATGTAAAACGATTGCACGTTTTCTACCTAAATCTTTAATCGTTTTAGCAACTAACTTTAACTTTGTAGGATCAAAGACGCCTACCATTTGATACGTTAAGTGATATGGATTAATTAATGGACCCACAAGGTTTAATATTGTAGGCTTTCCAATCATTTTTCTAACTGGTTGCATATACTTCATGATTGGATATGATTCAGTTGCACCAATGAATACAAGGTCTTTTTCATTTAATTGGTTAGGTGTATCATCAACAGTTGTTGTTTGTATGTTCATTTGATTTAACAAATCCGTACTACCTGAATTTGAGGTAATACTTTTATTACCATGTTTTATAACTTTTACGCCAGCACTTGCTACAACAAAAGCAACAGTCGTTGAAATGTTGAAACTATTTGACTTGTCACCACCTGTGCCGCACACACACATAGCCCCTTCATAACATGGTTGATGTGGATACATTGTATTAATTAAGCTACGTACAATATATGTTAATTCTTGTTGTTGGATTTCTCGCTCCGAATAGGAACTAAGTAATTCATATTTAATATCAGTTCCAATACTAGGAGAAATAAGTATATCGATTAGCTCTTTAATGTCGCTTTCAAGTAATATAGTTTCAGTTTTTATTCTTGTTAGTAATGTCATGGTTTTCATCCTTCCTTCACTAGATTAATGAAATTTGTAATTATTTTGACACCATAGTCTGTAGCAAATGATTCAGGATGGTACTGAATACCATAATGCGGTCTTTCTTTATGCTCGAATGACTGTATACAATCTTTGGTACGTCCAGTAATTTTCAATTCTTCTGGAAAATTGTCAGGGTTACTTATTAATGAATGATATCTCATAATTGAAAACTGTTCTGGTATATCTTGATATAACAGATGTTGATGATGCGATATAACCTTTAGTGTATCAACTTTGCCGTGCATAACCTTGTCGCCTTTAATGACTTCTCCACCGTAGTAACAAGTCAGTGCCTGAGCCCCTAAACATATACCTAAAATGGGTTTGTGTTGATAGGTTGATATGATTTTCATCAACTGTTGATCGTCTAATGGATGCCCTGGACCAGGAGATATAATAACAGCGTCCACCGATTGATTCAGCACATTATCATCATCAGGGTATTGAACAATGACGTCAGTATGTTGAGCAACAATATCCACTAGGTTATATGTAAAGGAATCATAATTATCTACAACTAAGATCATGGGCTCACCTCCAATAAGCTTTTAGCTTTCAATTTCGTTTCATTCAGTTCTTTTTCAGGAATAGAATCATATACAACGCCACAACCAGCTTCTACGTTGATATACTGCTCATCTATCATCATCGTTCGAATTGCTAATGCAAAATCTAAGTTATGATTACAATTTATGTATCCAACACCACCACTATAAACGCCCCGTTTATGTGGATATTGTTCATATATTCTTTCAATTGCACGTAATTTTGGTGCACCTGAAACGGTACCTGTTGGTAATAAATTCGCAATAACTGTCATTGGCGATAAATTTTGATTTATTTTACCTGTGACTTCACTTACGATATGCATAACATGTTCATATTTTTCAATAACCATTAATTTAGTAATTTTTGAGGTACCGATTTTACTTACTCTATGAATATCATTACGCCCTAAATCAACTAGCATACGATGTTCGCTGCATTCTTTTGGATCATTAAGTAGTTGTTTCATATTCTCATTATCTATTTGTGTCGTCTCACCACGTTGAATCGTACCTGCAATAGGATTAGTTGTTACAATTTGATCTTTGACACTTACGAAACTTTCGGGAGAACTACCGACAATATATGGTTGATCGATATTAAGATAATACATATATGGACTTGGGTTTTGTCGTTTTAAATTTTGATACAGTTGAAACGAAAGTTGATTTAAATGCTGACTAGCATGATGCGCATATTTGTAAATTCTTGATGGCACAACTTGAAACATATCCCCTTCTGTTATTTTCTCTTTGAAATACTGAATCATTTCGATAAATCTTTCTTCAGAAATGTTTGATTGAATTTCTTTAGTTTTAAAATCAAAATCTTGTGTAGGCATGAATGGTTGGATTTTAGTTAAGTCTTCGATAGACTTATTAACTCGATTCTCAAGATCTGATTTTGTTGAATTTGAAAATTGATTCGTCGCGATGATATATAACTCATCTTTGTAATGGTCAAATACATAAACTTGTTCAACCATATATAACCTTACATCGTGCTGCTTGTGATCTTCTAATTGTATTGATTGCAATTTAGGAAATTCATGTCTTACTAAATCAAAGCTACACGTCCCAACATATCCAGATATAAACGGTAATGACTTAAGTTGCTCATCTTGAATATTATGGTAGTCTTCATTTATTTTAGTCGTTAAATAATGGTACGGTCTTTCACTGATTTGATACGATTCTTTTAAAGTGCTTACTGATAATACATCATTATCTAAAGTTAAAGTGCCATAAATATCAAAAATAACAACTGAATAGCGACCTTTAGTTTGTTGTTGATTTGTACTTTCCAAAATGATCTTCTTGGAATGAAGTTGTGCTAAAACTTCTGGCGTTACATTTGCTTTTATTTTTTTATAAAATATATCCATTCTATACGCTCCTTTCAAAAAAGCGTCAGCATCCTTATCAATATAAAGGACGCTGACGCGTGGTACCACCTAAATTAACCGAATATTCGAAATATTCATAGTTCACTCTTTACTATATATAATTTTTCTGTTGCAGACAAAACCCAATTTCATTAATCTCGGTGTTAGTTCACATCATCCACTAACTTTCTGTTGCTACCTTTAATTAACTACTACATTTTGTCTAAATAAAAAGACACCACATAACGCATATACCTGTAAGGACGCGTTACCGTGGTGCCACCTTAGTTAACATAATTCATGTTCACTTTCAAAACTCATTCAATTGTTTTCCAAAGTCCAATTCACAAGATATGGCGTGCTAATTCCCATCACCCATTAGCTTTCTATTTGCTACGTTTCATATCTGCTACTATTTCTTTAGAAAATTCTAATTATTTTTATAGTTCATTATATTACATAGGTCGTTCACATTTGTCAACACTAATTGTTTACTCAATTGGTGATAAGCAATATGCATATAGTAATTTCTCTGTCGCTTTAATAGAATCAATATGTGTTCGTTCCATTGCATGAGATGATTCAATGCCAGCGCCAAATAAACCATGTCTGATATCCGCACCAGCATGTAAAGCTGCTGAAGCATCTGAACCATAATATGGATATATGTCGACTTTATATGGAATGTTATTTATTTTGCAAAGATTAACTAGGTGCGATTTCAATTGCTTATGATATGGACCTGAAGCATCTTTGGCACAAATAGAAACTGTATATTCATCCGATGCTTGACCGTCTCCCAACGCGCCCATATCTAATGCAATATATTCTTTGATTTTCGAATCAATTGATGCATTTGCACCGTAACCTATTTCTTCGTTATTAGAAATATAAAATTGCGTTGTATGTGGTAATATTATTTGCTCTTCTTTTAATTTCTTTAGTAATTGTAGTATAATCGCTACGCTAGCTTTATCATCTAAATGACGAGATTTAATAAAACCTGATGACGTGATAACTGTACGTGGATCAAAGCTAACAAAATCACCTACTGAAATACCTAAACTCTTTGTATCTTCTTCTGATGTAGTTACTTCATCAATTCTTATTTCCATATGCTTTTGATCTCTAGGTATTTCATGATTATTTCTATATACATGAACACTTGTTTCATGCAGACAAATTGTTCCTGTATATATTTGACCAGCATCAGTTTTAATTTGGCAATATTCACCCTCAATCGCGTTATACGTGAATCCTCCAATTAATTCTATTGCTAAGCGACCATCTTCTTTAATTTCTTTAACCATTGCACCTAAAGTATCAACATGAGCAGTAATACAGCGTTGTACTTCATCATTTTTGCCTGGCACTGTTATTAATAACGCACCTTTATTTGTTAGTGTTGTTTGATAACCCAAGTCTTTTGCATATTTTTCGACAAATTGAATTGCTTCTTCTGTGTCTCCTGAAGGACTATTAATACCTGTTAATGTTTTAATCATTTCTAATATTGGTTCCATTGATTTACCCCTCCGTTGCCATTGTGTTACTATACTCTTTATTGTAGATGATTTATCTCCGTTTATCTATTAATGCTATTATCGATTTTTATTTACTATTGCACTGTGTCAACAGCTCATTTACAATGTTATTATTCTGAAAATTTCGAAATAAGGTGATTTATATGACAACAGTTTTATTTGTTGGGCTTGGATTAATTGGTGGAAGTCTTGCTAGCAATATAAAATACCATAACCCTAATACTAATATTATTGCATACGATGCAGATACTTCTCAGTTAGATAAAGCTAAATCAATCGGCATTATTAATGAAAAATGTTTAAATTATAGTGAAGCTATTAAAAAAGCCGATGTAATTATTTATGCAACACCTGTTGCTATCACAAATAAATATCTTAGCGAGCTTATAGATATGCCAACTAAACCTGGTGTTATTGTTTCTGATACTGGTAGTACTAAAGCAATGATACAGCAACACGAATGCAATTTATTAAAGCATAATATTCATTTAGTCAGTGGTCATCCAATGGCTGGTAGTCATAAATCTGGTGTACTAAATGCTAAAAAGCACTTATTTGAAAACGCTTATTATATTTTAGTCTACAATGAGCCAAGAAATGAGCAAGCAGCAAACACGTTAAAAGAACTGTTATCACCTACTCTTGCTAAATTTATTGTAACTACTGCTGAAGAACACGACTACGTAACAAGCGTCGTAAGTCATTTACCTCATATCGTTGCATCTAGTTTAGTTCATGTTAGTCAAAAGAACGGTCAAGAACATCATTTAGTTAATAAACTTGCAGCTGGTGGTTTTCGTGATATCACTCGTATAGCTAGTAGTAATGCACAAATGTGGAAAGATATCACCTTGAGTAATAAAACGTATATTTTAGAAATGATTCGACAGCTAAAAAGTCAGTTTCAAGATTTAGAAAGACTAATTGAAAGCAATGATTCTGAAAAATTGTTATCATTTTTTGCCCAAGCTAAATCGTATCGCGACGCACTACCCGCTAAACAACTAGGTGGACTAAATACTGCGTATGATCTATATGTAGACATTCCGGATGAATCAGGTATGATAAGTAAAGTGACTTATATCCTGAGTTTACATAACATATCTATAAGCAACTTAAGAATCTTAGAAGTACGCGAAGATATATACGGTGCTTTAAAAATTAGTTTCAAAAACCCTACTGACCGAGAACGCGGTATGCAAGCATTGAGTGATTTTGATTGTTATATCCAATAATTATTAAGTCTCTTTTGATAAATTCCATGTATTCTTAGATATTATTGTGAAATCTATTGTGATATATGAAATATTTATCTTTAGAGACTTATTTTATACGAATCACAGTTATATATTACTTAAACCGTATAGTCATTACATTTTATGTCCAGCCATTAAACCTAATCTGCCGTGTTTTGTACCTGCTTCTGTAAACGATACTGCTTTGGACACAATACCTTTGCCGTATTTCAAATGTAATTGGTCTATCGTTTTAGCTAGACATTCGTCACGTTTGCGTTGGTATTCATCTTCAAACAGACTTAACTGTCGCTCATCCTCATTAATAAATTGACTCAAAGATATACTTAGCGTACGATATAGTGCTTGTTTATTACATAATTTATCTGCGAAATGCATTACTACTTTATAAATATCTTTTTCTAAGTTTGTTGGATCTTTCAAAGTATATTGCTTATGTACACCGCCTTCATCACTATAGCCAAAGGCAAAATGTATCGTTCTTGCCACTTTTTTTCTTGCTCGAACTCTGCTAGCAACATCTTCAATTAACTCTTGCATTACTACTTTTGCTTCATCAAAATGATAATCTCTCATTAATATTTGACTTTTGCATATCGATGGATTGCTGATCTTGTGCTTTTCACGTACTTTACTCTGATCTATCCCATTCGCATGTAGATGCATATCAACACCTAAAATACCGAACTCTTTTTTTAAAAATTTATATGGATATTTCGCTAAATCTCCTATAGTAAAAATTCCTCTTTTATTCAATTTGGCTTCTGTTCGACGATTAATACCCCAAAAATCTCGCAAGGGCTGAATTGGCCATAATTTCGTTGGTACATCTTGATATCGCCATTCAGCTATACCATTTTGACTATGCTTCGCTTCAACATCCATAGCAATTTTACTTAATAACATATTAGAACCAATGCCCACAGTACAATAAATGCCTGTTTCTTCATAAATTTCACGTTTAAGTCTTTCGCAAAATGCATGTACTGTAGAACTAAATCTATGATAGCTATCAGTAACATCCATAAAAAATTCGTCAATACTATATTGGTGTAAATCTTCAGGTGGAATATAACGCAATGCAATCTTAGAAATAGCAACTGAAACATTAAGATATTTACGCATACTTGGATTGATAATGTAAATATCATTTCTATGTGGTATTTCAAACAATCGCGACCCTGTCTTGATGCCTAATTCTTTTAATTTAGGTGTCGCAGCCAATATTACAGAACCCTGACGCTTAGTATCTGCAACAACAGCTAGCTTTGTTTCTAATGGATCTAGCCCCTTTTCAATACAAGAAACACTCGCAAAAAAACTTTTTTGGTCAATACATAGAACATCCCTATCTTCTAATAAATGATAATTATACACTGTTATTCCTCCCTTACTTGAATCTCATTATATACGAACACGTGTTCCATTTCAACTATTTTAGAACAAACGTTCTGTTATTTTGCAAATGAATTTTTAAGTATTACATGATATACTCAAATTAATAATGATTAGGAGGTTTGGATAATGCCAATCGTCAATGTAAAATTATTAGAAGGTCGTTCGGATGAACAATTAAAAAATTTAGTTAGCGAAGTAACTGACGCCGTAGAAAAAACAACGGGGGCAAATAGACAAGCAATTCACGTTGTTATAGAAGAAATGAAACCAAACCATTATGGTGTGGCTGGCGTAAGAAAGTCAGATCAATAATTCTTCATAAGATGCATGCCAATTAATTCTTTGAAAACGAACAAGGCGACTTCTATCTGAGTATGATAGAAATCGCCTTGTTTATTTTTAATCTTCATCTAAAAAGTCTTTAATAGCTTGTTTATTTGTGTTTTTATTAATCTGTAATGCACTACCATCAGTATTTGTATTGACATCTTCGTATGAGTTCTTGATTGGCACAGTCAATGACTTAACATCTTTTTCACCTCGGATACCAAAACTCAAACCTGTTTGGAAAATCCCTGAATCAGGAATGTTTGTATTCACATAGCCTCTTAAAATACCTGCAACTTTTGGTAATTTAACAACTGTTCTAAAATTAACCATTTCTTTTTTCAATGTTTGCATCACTTGTTGCTGACGTCGCACGCGTCCGAAGTCACCTTCAGGGTCGTGACGGAATCTTGCATAACCAAGTAATTCTTTACCATTCAACCTATGGTTACCCTTTTTCAAAGATACACCAATATTTTTCGACATATCCTTTTCGACATTAATTGGTACACCTTCTGGCATTAATTCATCAATCATTTTCTCAAATCCAGTAAAATCAACTACTGCATAATATTCAGGATTAATTCCTAAATTTTTATCAAGTGTTTTTCTAAGTAGCTCTGGACCACCTAAAGCGTATGCTGAATTAATTTTGTGTTTTCCATATCCTGGAATATCTGCATAAATATCACGCATGACAGACATCATTTTCATCTTTTTATTGATAAAGTCATATTGAACAACCATGATAGAATCTGTTCTTGATTGTCCACCTTGTGCTTTATCTGCACCGAGTACAAGAATAGAAATTTTACCATCATTTTTTACTGGTCCATTAAATTGATGTACTTTAACATCTTTCGCATGTTTCTTGGCATATTCTACACCGCTATTGTAACTATGCACAATATATACAACTAATGCGATAAGTAAAATTACAACAATCAGAAGAATGATAGGTAATTTCCTAATTTTCTTCTTCTTTTTTCGCTTAGGCGCCGAAGTGCGATGTTCACTTTGACGTCTATATTCGTTGTCATTAGTTTCTTTATCCATATTTACCTACCTTATATCTTCAAAAATAGATTTTTGTGTACTATAATAATCACATATTAACGTTATATAAAAACAATTCAAAAAGCAAGTGATTTCTTAATAAATCGTACTAAGGTCTAATGAAAGGATGTCAAAAATGAATATTAATACAGCTTATTTTGCCGGAGGTTGCTTTTGGTGTATGACGAAACCATTTGACACCTTTGACGGCATAGAAAAAGTAACTTCTGGATATATGGGCGGACATATTGAAAATCCTACTTACGAACAAGTAAAATCAGGTACGAGTGGTCATTTAGAAACTGTTGAAATTCAATATGATGTTGCATTATTCTCATACAATAAGTTATTAGAAATATTTTTCTCAGTCATTGACCCATTAGATACAGGGGGTCAATATCAAGACCGTGGTCCTCAATATCAAACAGCTATTTTCTACACTAATGATCATCAAAAAGAACTCGCTGAGACTTATATCGAGCAGCTTAAAAATACGATTAATGCTGATAAGGCAATTGCAACAAAAATATTACCCGCGTCACAATTTTACAAAGCCGAAGACTATCACCAAGATTTTTATAAGAAAAATCCAGAGCGCTATGCAGAAGAACAAAAAATACGCCAAGAATACAAAAATAAGCAATAACATTTATACTTGATGAAACTGATTGGACTGATAATAAAAGTTAGGCGACTTAACTTAAGCTCATTTCAATATTAAAATACGGTACAGATAGGAAACTTAAATATTCTTATCTGTACCGTTTTTTATAAATCATTCTTTATAGAAACCAAAAAATCCAAGCGCTTCAGGCATAACTGTATACCTCTTAGCACTTGGATTTTAATTATTTGTGACGTATTACACGCATTACTTTAGAAAGTGATTCCCAAAGCGAATTATCTTTACGATAAACTAAAAAGCGTGGTTCCCAATTCGGATTATATTTAGATTTATAACGACGTAATCCTTGGAAACGATATAGACCGTTGAAATGTTCAAAGACACGGCCTGCAAGTCGTTCTCTTAAATATGAATAATGCAATTGACCAACGTTCGATAACGTTGCCATACCCATATTAAATTTTGTATAACCTTGTTCTTTACTCCAAAGTAACATATGCAAGTATAGACCATCCATTAATGGTAAATCTAACTCTGGCAACCATCTAATTAAATCGACTGAAATGGCATCATTAAAGTATGTTGGCATTAAACTACAAAATGCAATTACTTCATTTTCTTCATTTCGCATTACACCAATTGGCGCTTTAGATAAGTATTCTTCATTAAATTGACCCACAGAGAAATGCATTTCCTGACGATTATCTAGCCATAAATCACTTACATGTTGAAGTTCATTTATAAATTCAGTTGAAAACGGTGGTTCAATAATTTCGAATGAAATATTAAGTTCATCGAATTTGTTTAAAGTCGCTCTAAATCCACGGCGTTTTTTACCTGAAGTTGAAAATTGCGTTAAATCAATAATTGCTTCTTCACCTAATTTGAAAAATTGGTTACCGAAATTATGATATAAAGGCATGTGTTGATCTGTAACTTGATAGAATATAACATCATAGCCTAAATACTCAGCGTAATTATAGAATGCTTCTAACAATTCATCAAAGGCATTTTCATCACCTAACGGATCTCCAAGAACCACTAATGAACTTGCTTTATAACGATACATTAAAAATGCTGTTTTATTTTCATTAGTGAAAAACTGCTTGTCACCACTATATATCAAGTGACTCAAATAATTACCGCCATACTGATTAATAATCTCCTCGCAATCTTCAATTTTAGAAGAAATGCGTACTTTGCTAAATTGATAATCAAACAACCATGCAATCATACCTATGATGATAGCGATGATTAAAATCGTAAGCCAGAAGTAATAGCGCAATACAGATGTATGCATTTCAATCGTATAAATATCTAATGCATATAACGTTCCAGCAATAAATATATGGTTAACATATAAAATAAATAAACTGAATAAAAGCATTGCAACTATATTTCTCATTCTTACTGGGCGTTTCAACCTACGTGCTCTACGGAAAGCTACAATAAGCAGAACAAAAATAATAGCTAACCATGTTATTAAAATATATGAAGCGTAAGTGAAGAATGTCGCCACTGTGATTAATAAAATTGAAATCATAGCAAAGATGATGGCACGTCTACTTTGCTTATAAATACCAACTACATTCAGTAAAAGTAATAAACAAGCACTAGTATGAATTGCCAATAGAATATAATACGTTAAGTGATTTCCATCATATAAAGCATCGTAAACAATCGTTAAGTTATTTACAAAAAAGATCATACTTGTAAAGAATACTAAAATTGCTAATGATAATGATGGAATTTTAGCAATAATATCCTTTTGATAAGACATTAAAAATGACGTAACATCTTTAGCAGGAATAAAGTATTTAGATCCCTCAATGTACTTCTTAGCTGATGTACCAAATTCAAATGATGATAAAATTAATGCAATAATTACCGGTACAAAATAGTACGCAAAACGATATAGAAGTAGCATTAATAATACTTTTTCCTCAGGGACACCTAAAGTTTTAAATCCTAGTAATACAACTAAATCGAAAGCGCCGAAACCACCAGGAATAAAGCTGACTAAACCTGATAATGCAGCAATGATAAATATTGCAATAAAGGACATGAATGATACATGAGCGTCAACAATTACACCACAGAAATATAATACAACTGCAGCTGCTAACCATTCAACACACGACACTAAAGTGCAGTACAATCCTACAAAACGATTGTTTTTATCAGGTGGTCTAACCATTGAATAAATAATGAATAATGGTAAGAAAAATGACACTACATATAATACCCATCTTACCCATGTAATCTTATCTAAAATTAAAGATGCATCGAAAACATGGAATACAATTAACAATGATAATAAGCTTAAACCTGTCAACATTGAAATAAGTATTAAGGATATAAAGTGAACTAATTTCTTTTTATCATGCGTATAGTTTTTATAAACCATAGCTCTAACGCCTGCACCAATAAAGCCACCGAAACCTACAATCGCATTCAATGCATTGATGATATAACTTACTCTTAAAACTTTGCCTAAGGATATATCCATTTTTAAAGCTCTAGATAAAATCACATCATACATTGATAGAATAACAAGCGATGCCCCACCACCAATAAATAGTAAAACTAAGGACATACGGTTAATCTTACTAAATTCAACCAACGTATCTTTAAAGTTAATACCAGATAACTCCCGATACAATGTGATTACTACAAAAATAAATAAAGCTGTAGCAAACGTAATTTTTAAGATTGAAAATATTTTGTTTTTAACTTCCTGATTCATTTTTTCACATCAATTCTAATTATTTCTGTTATAAATCAAAATATATCATATAAACCATAAAAATAGCATATCATTTACCTTTGATTTATATAACACTTTTGTCATATTGATATCTGTATTAAGAAGTAAATAGAAAATATTTCTATCTCAAACAGAACAATATGGTTATCTATACTGATTCATATTTAACATAAAGAAAATGATGAATCAATACTTATGAAAAATATTATTAATTAACAGCCGATTATGAGTGCTTCTTAATATATTAAAAATACCACTTGTTTTTATTTTCGACATAATAATGAAGTACTAATCAAGTGGCAAATACTCGTTTCATTATGCATGTGCTTTATAAACGGCTAAACTTTCGTAAAAATTTATAAGCTAAACATGTGCTGATAATCATAAATGTAACTGCCCAACATTATAAGCACCATAAAAAATACCAACAAACATATAGTCATTGGTATTTTTTATTACTTATTCAACTATTTTATTACTTTCTTTAATATCATATTCACCTACATCATTACCATAGAAACGATTGTATCGACGTTTAAATAATTGGAATAAATGAGTAACTAATACTTTTAAAATAGCATATCCCGGAATACCTAAAATAACGCCTACAATACCAAGCAATTTGCCTGCACACAGTAAAATGAAAATGATTGTAAGTGGATGAATCTTAAGTGTTTTACCCATGATATTTGGTGAAATGAAGTGCCCTTCAACAAATTGTACTAAAGTCCATACTACTGCTAATTTTAAGAGCATCCACGGCGATGTTATAGCAGCTATTACAATAGCTGGAGAAATCGCTATAGTAGGCCCTAAATATGGTACAACACTTGTAACTGCCGCAATACTAGCTAATACTAAGCTATATTTCAACCCGATAACCGAATAACCGATAAACAACAGTATACCGATACAGAATGAAACGATAATTTGTCCTTGAATGTATGAACCAACTTGAACACTCATTTTTTCAAGTAGATCATGAAAATCTTTTCGGAATTTCGGTGGCATAATATTCGTTGAAAATTCTTTGAAGTGATGTCCATCTTTAAGCATAAAGAATAGTACAAATGGTGTTGTGACAATCACAACGCCAATATTAGCAATCGTTTCTGCAAACGTTGCAATTTTAGACCCAAAGCCATCTGTAAATTCACTTAACATAGATGGTATTTTCTTAGGTAAAGAATTTAACCAATCATTAATTTGACTATAATACGAAGAGAAAAACGTATTATTTGCTATTTTATCAATAGAATTAATTAATTTTTCTAGATATTGCGGTGAATTTTTAACTAAACTATCTACTTGCGAACCAATAATAGGTATCAATAAATTAACAATTAACGTAATAACACCTACTACAGCTAGATAAATAATAGAAATACCTGCAACTCTTGGTATTCTATAACGTTCCATCATATTTACGATTGGGTTAAATAGATAGAATAGAATTAAAGAGACGATGATAGGTGCTGCTATCGTCTTAAAAACGATGATAAAAGGATCAAAAACATATGATACTTTTTCGAAAATAAAAATAACAATACCCAACAATACTAGCGCTATTAATGAGAAGACTAAATCATTCCCACCAACAAACTTCATATACCGTGATTCGGTAAATTTTAAAAAATTCTTTCTTATATTCTTTTCATTTTCATTCAATTATAGATTCACCACCACTTAAAATATTCATAAGATGTTGTATAAAAACAGTCCACTTATGTAAAATTACTAACATCAATGATACCATACAAATACCCTTTACAGTAACGAAACGCCCGTGTAATACACTTAATTTAGGATTGATTAATCCTTTCTTCAAAATGATGAATGTGTAATGTTAAATATATAATTTCAGACTCACTGATATTAACATCAAATTGTTTTTGTATCATAGTTAAAATTTTATATGCTGTGTTATAGCAAATCGGATAGTGATTTTTAATCATAGACACAAAATCATCTTGTGCATGTATATATTCTTTTCTTCTTAATCGGCGAATTAAAAATTGTACGTGCCTTATAAAACGTTGGTATTGTAATGATTCCTTATCAACAGTTGTCACAAGGTCTGATTCAATGATATCTATACCTTTTTTAATAACATTATTGATCAAGGTCATCTCATGCATAGATAAATCTTCTGTATTAGATGCAATATGTAATGCAATAAATCCTATCTCATCTTCAGGAAAATGTACATCTAATGCTGCATTTAACTGATCAATCACCTGTTTAGCAATATGATATGCATCACTATATAACTGCATAGTTTCCATAACAAATGGATTGCTAATAACTTGATTTTGTTTTAAGCGTTTATAAGCAAATATAATATGATCCGTTAATGAAACTACAAGTTGTTTTGAATCAACATTCATCGCAGTATTAGAAATAAAATTCAACGAATCAATAATTACTTGTAATACATTATCATCAGCGATTTCAACTAAACTTTTATAATGTGCTTTTTGTTGCTCACTCTCTAATTTATAAATTTTCTCTATTGTAATAGTTTGGTCGTTTAACGCCATTCCCTCTTTTTTGTTAAAACCAATACCTTTACCGATTAAAATAACTTCTTGATCATTATTAGTACATACTACGACATTGTTGTTCAATGTTTTAGTAACAATATATTCTCCCATTATCATCACCTATTTTTCTATTATTAAGATTATATATCGGAAATGTCTAACTTGAAAGTATAATAATTTAAATACTTGTGTTCTATTACACGCCTATCCTATATGATATATCTTAATTTAATTTCGATGCCTCTCAAAGTGGAATAACTATAATAAAAAAATCTGACTCCCATATTTACAAATAATTCTATTTATTTATATATTATCTGAATTAATACTCAATACAAACTAAAACGTACTATTAAATTGTGCAAAGCTAAAATAAATTTATATTCATCTATCCAACAATATGTCTTATCAATGGTATAGTCTTTGCACACCAATGGAGGAAATAAATCTCAACCTTACTATATTAATATATAATCAAATCTTAGATTAACTAGTGTAATGATACAGATGATTATTGAGTACAAATTTAAAACCCTGAGATTTTCGCTTTAATTTGAAAACCTCAGGGTTTATTTGATTTTTATATAATGAATCGTTACATTAAAAATATTTATTTATCAGAGTTCTTATATTTGTTAGCGCCCCAAGCACTAATTCCAAATAAGTTAATTTCTAAGTTTTCAGGTTTAAAGACAGGGTTCTTGCCTTCTTTTTTCTGCTTTTGATAATCTTTCATCAATGCAAAAGCTACATTGGACAGTCCTATAATGGAAATAATGTTTACAATTGCCATTAAGCCCATAAATAAGTCTGCCGTATTCCATACTGTTTCTGTTTTTACAACTGCACCGACAAAGACAAGTACTACAACAAGACATCTAAAGATAAATAATATTACACGGTTTGTTGATAAAAATTCAATATTAGATTGACCGTAATAGTAATTACCTACCACAGATGAAAATGCAAACAGTGTAACTGCTATTGTTAAGAAAATACCTCCAGCAGAACCTAAATGCTCATTAAGTGCTGATTGAGTAACTGCAACACCTTGAGGTGCGTTATCACCAAATTTCAGTCCTGAATATAGTAAAATCATGATTGCAGTTGCTGTACAAACCAACATTGTATCAAAGAACACACCTAATGATTGGATTAAACCTTGCTTAACAGGGTGTGGTACGGCAGCAGTTGCCGCTGCATTCGGCGCAGAACCCATACCAGCTTCGTTAGAGAATAAACCACGTTTGATACCTTGAAGAACCGCAGCACCTACAGCGCCACCAGTTACTTGTTCGATACCAAATGCACTTTTAATAATCGTACCTATCATAGGAACAATTTGATCTAAATTAAATAGCAATATTACTAAAACCATACCAATGTAAATGATAGCCATAATCGGTACAATTAACGAAGATAACGTAGCAATACTACGTACACCACCAAATATAATAATAGCTGTTACGATTGCTAAAATAATACCTGTGATTACTGGACTAATATTATATTGCGTATTTAACGACTCCGCAATTGTATTAGATTGCACTGTGTTAAATACAAATGCAAATGTAATTGTAATTAAAATCGCAAATACGATACCTAGCCATTTTTGATTTAAACCTTTAGTAATATAGTAAGCTGGACCACCACGGAATCCACCATCTTTATCATGTACTTTATAAACCTGAGCCAAAGTCGCTTCTATAAATGCACTCGCTGCACCTATAAATGCAATAACCCACATCCAAAACACTGCACCTGGACCGCCTAAAACAATCGCAGTCGCAACACCAGCAATATTACCAGTACCAACTCTCGAACCAGCACTAATCGCAAATGCTTGGAATGGCGAAATACCCTTCTTACCATCTTCTAAAGTTTCTGGACGTTCTACTAAAGCTCCAAACATTTCAGGTAACATTCGTAATTGGACGAATTTAGAACTAATTGTAAAGAAGAATCCAGCTGTCAATAATAGACCAATTAAATATTGAGACCATATTAAATCGGTACCAACATGGACAAATTCTTTAAACCATCCAGGAATTAAACTATCGAAATCTTTCAAAATAAACCCCTCGCATCCTCTACATGAATCATGTACCTTCTATAAAATTAGACCGAATTGAAACTTCAGTAAATATAGAGATACATCATCATTTCTTATACAATACAAGAGATTTATATTAGTTTGGTCAAAGTATATCGCTAATTTAACGATAAGTACTTGGTCAGCATTTAATATAAATCCCTTGAATTTAGTCAAAATTTAACATTACTGTATTTTATCATTTAATTTCGTGATTGCATATAGTTTTTAGCTAATATACATGTCTATTACTTCACCAAAATCATCTGTATCTACAATGAATGAGCCATTTGTATATTGTTCAGATTTATGAATATCATTAATTAAACCATGTTCTTCATTTGATTTTGAATATAATGTATATTGACTATGTTCACCTGTCACTACATGTGCAGCTACAATACGATGTGGATTTTTCTTTAATTCTTTTAATAAAGTTATTCCACGTTGTGCTCTTTTAGCAACTTGTAAGATTTTAAAACTAATACGTTTTAACGAGCCGCGTTGTGTGGCCATCAATATAGTATCATTTTCAGAAACACCTTCTGTCATAACAACGAAATCTTCAGCTTTAAGATTTATTGATTTAACACCAGCTGCCCTTAATCCGGTATCTGATAGTTCACTTGTATTATACGTTAATGACATACCTTTATTAGTAATGACGGTAATTAATTGATCTTTTTCAAAGCGCATAACACTAATCAAATCATCATTTTCTTTAACTTTAGTAGCAATTAAAGGTTTATTAAAACGCGTTGTTTTAAATAGAGGCACTGTACTTTTCTTAATCATGCCATTTTGAGTCGCAAAAACATAAAATGCATCTGTATTAAAGTCCTTTTCATTAAAGACATTAATAACCACTTCATCTTCTTCGATAGGAACTATTTGTGATACATGTTGTCCCAATTCTTTCCAACGAATATCTGCTAATTTATGAACCGGTATAAATAGATAACGACCTTTATTTGTAAATACTAGTACGGTATCTTGCGTATTTACTTCTTGATGTTTAAGTAAACTGTCACCATCTTTTAAACCAATATCTTCAACACCGCTAGCATTAAAGCTACGAATAGAAGTACGTTTAATATATCCATGACGTGTCATACTTAAAATAACTTCTTCACTAGGCACCATAACTTCTTTGTCAATTTTAATTTCTTCAATTTCTGCTTCAATTAAAGACAGTCGTTCAGATTTGAATTTCTTTTTAATTTCATTCAATTCTTCTTTTATGACATTCAATAATGCATCATGGTTATCAAGAATATGACGTAATTGTTTGATTAATGCTTCAAGTTCTTTATGTTCACCTTCAAGCGCAACTATATCAGTGTTTGTTAAACGATATAACTGTAACATTACAATTGCTTCAGCCTGTTCTTCTGTGAACTCGTATACTTCGATAAGGTTTTCTTTAGCGTCACGCTTGTTTTTAGAGCTACGAATCAATTCGATTACTTTATCTAAAATTGACAACGCTTTAATCAAACCTTCAACGATATGCATACGTTTTTCTGCATTATCTAATTCAAACTTCGTTCTATTTGCAACAACCTCAATTTGGTGATTCAAATAACTATCTATAATTTGACGAATACCCATCAATTTTGGACGACCATCACTAATAGCGACCATGTTGAAATTATATGAAATCTGTAAATCAGAGTTTTTATAAAGATAATTTTTGATTGATTCACTGTTCACATCTTTTTTCAATTCAATTGCTATTCGTAAACCAGTTCTATCAGTTTCATCACGTACTTCAACGATACCATCGACTTTTTTGTCAGCACGTAATTCATCGATACGTTTTACTAAGCTACTTTTGTTCACTTCATATGGAATTTCAGTAATAATTAACTGTTTACGTCCATTGCGTAAAGTTTCTTCTTCAACTTTAGAACGAACTATAATTCTACCTTTACCTGATTCATAAGCTTTTTTAATACCATCAATACCTTGAATAATACCACCAGTTGGAAAATCAGGACCTTTAATATATTTCATTAATTGATTGACTGTAATATCCGGAT
The DNA here is from genome assembly GCF_017151825.1 of Staphylococcus sp. EG-SA-18. Taxonomy (NCBI): domain Bacteria; kingdom Bacillati; phylum Bacillota; class Bacilli; order Caryophanales; family Staphylococcaceae; genus Staphylococcus; species Staphylococcus sp. EG-SA-18. The sequence goes on along the minus strand of NZ_JACYVY010000010.1, from coordinate 31,339 downwards.
TATCAATATATTTAAGTGTTGCTTGAATCACTTCAGCTAAATTATGTGGTGGTATATCTGTCGCGTAACCTGCAGATATACCTGTAGAACCATTCACTAGTAAGTTAGGAAATCTTGATGGCAATACCATTGGTTCGAGTGTCGTATCATCATAGTTTGGAATGAAAGAAACTGTCTCTTTATTAATATCACGTAATAACTCTTCAGCTAGTAAGCTTAACTTAGCTTCAGTGTAACGCATTGCCGCTGGCGGATCATTATCGATACTACCATTATTACCATGCATTTCTATTAAGACATGTCGTAACTTCCAGTCTTGACTTAAACGGACCATTGCTTCGTACACTGAGGAGTCTCCATGTGGATGATATTGACCAATAACATCACCGACTGTTTTCGCACTTTTACGGAAATTTTTATCGTGTGTATTACCACTTGAATACATTGCATATAAAATACGACGTTGTACTGGTTTTAAACCATCACGAACATCTGGCAATGCACGCTCTTGAATAATATATTTACTATATCTTCCAAAGCGATCACCTAAAACATCTTCAAGTGATAAATCTTGAATTATTTCACTCACTAGATTTCCTCCTCATCAAATTGATCATTTTCAAGCACTTGTACTTCAGAATTATCTAAAATACTTTGGTCCTCTTGCATACCAAACTCAACATGCTTTTCAATCCATTCACGTCTAGGTTGTACTTTGTCACCCATTAATGTTGTTACACGTTTAGATGAACGCACTTCATCTTCAACTTGTACACGAATTAAAGTTCGTGTTTCTGGGTTCATCGTCGTTTCCCATAATTGTTCAGGGTTCATCTCACCCAAACCTTTGTAACGTTGTAACGTGAAGCCTTTACCAAGTTCTTTTTGTAATTTATTAAGCTCTTCGTCTGTCCAAGCGTATTCAACTCGCTTTGTTTTGCCTTTACCTTTTTCCAATTTATAAAGTGGAGGTAAAGCAATAAATACACGATCTGCTTGAACAAGCGGTTTCATATATTTGAAGAAGAATGTTAACAATAGCACTTGAATATGCGCACCATCAGTATCAGCATCAGTCATAATAATTACACGATTATAATTACTATCTTCAATTTTAAAGTCAGTACCAACGCCTGCCCCGATTGTGTGGATAATTGTATTAATTTCTTCATTTTTAAAAATATCTTCTAGACGTGCTTTCTCTGTATTAATTACCTTACCACGTAATGGTAATATCGCTTGGAATTTGCGGTCTCGTCCAAGTTTTGCTGAACCTCCCGCAGAATCACCTTCGACTAAATACAATTCATTTTTTTCAGTGTTTTTACTTTGTGCAGGTGTTAATTTACCAGATAGCAAAGTGTCTTTACGCTTGTTTTTCTTACCTGAACGAGCATCTTCACGAGCTTTACGTGCAGCTTCCCTTGCTTGTTGTGCTTTAATCGCTTTTTTCACAAGTGATTTAGACAATTGTCCTTTTTCTTCTAAATAGAATGGCAATTTGTCTGCAACAACTGAATCAACAGCACTTCTAGCTTCAGAAGTACCCAATTTAGATTTCGTTTGTCCTTCAAATTGTAATAATTCTTCTGGAATACGTACAGACACAACAGCTGTTAAACCTTCACGAATATCATTACCATCTAAGTTTTTATCTTTTGTTTTAAGTTCATTAATACGACGTGCATAATCATTAAATACACGTGTCATTGCTGTTTTAAAACCAACTTCATGTGTACCACCATCTTTAGTACGTACATTATTTACAAAACTTAAAATACTTTCTGAATATTGATCATTATATTGGAAAGCTACGTCTACCTCTATACCATTTGCTTCACCTGAAAATGTAGCCACGTCATGCAAAACTTCTTTTCCTTCATTGACATAACTAACAAACTCTTTGATTCCTTCTTCATAATGGTAATGCTCTTGACGCTCTTTACCACTGCGTAAATCATTAAGCGTTATTTTTAAATTTTTCAATAAGAACGCAGACTCTTGTAGTCGTTCGCTTAAAACATCAAAATTAAATGATGTAGATGCTTTAAAAATTGTGTCATCAGGTTTAAATGTTACTTTGGTACCTGTTTTCTTAGTTTTACCTTTTTTCACTAAACCAGAAGATGGCGAACCACCGTTTTTAAAACTTTGATGATATATATTACCATCTCGATGGATTTCAACTTCAAGCCATTCACTCAATGCATTTACAACTGAAGCACCAACACCGTGAAGACCACCTGAAGTTTTATAGCCGCCTTGTCCAAATTTACCTCCTGCATGTAAAACAGTAAAGATAACTTCGACTGTCGGTTTACCTGATTTATGTATACCTGTTGGCATACCACGTCCATTATCTTCTATAGAAATACTACCATCTTTATTAATTGTTACATCTATTTCGTTACCGTAACCATTCAATACTTCATCGACGGAGTTATCGACAATTTCATATACTAGATGATGTAATCCCCGTTTATCAGTTGATCCAATATACATACCAGGTCTTTTACGAACTGCTTCTAACCCCTCTAAAACCTGTATTGAATCATCTGAATAATTATTTTGTTTATTCATTGCCAATGATTTCGCCTCCTGCAAACGTACGTTCGTTTTTAAAACTATACAATAGTTATTCTTATATAAATCAGCGTAAAATGCAAGTATCAATTAACTTTCATAGCTTAATTCCATATATTAATCCCCGTTTTTAAAATTTTTAGCCGTAATTTAAACGAATATGATAAAATAGTCCTAAGATATTAAAGGATGTGTAATATTTATGATGATAATCGTCATGTTACTACTAAGTTATCTTATCGGCGCTTTCCCAAGTGGATTCGTAATTGGAAAATTATTTTTCAAAAAAGATATTAGACAATTTGGTAGTGGTAATACTGGCGCTACTAATAGCTTTAGAGTATTAGGTCGTCCTGCAGGATTCTTGGTAACATTTCTAGATATTTTCAAAGGGTTCATAACTGTTTTCTTCCCTTTATGGTTACCAGTTCACGCAGATGGCCCTATTAGTACTTTTTTTACAAATGGTTTAATTGTTGGCTTATTCGCTATACTTGGACACGTTTATCCTGTTTATTTAAAATTCCAAGGTGGCAAAGCTGTTGCAACTAGTGCAGGTGTCGTCTTGGGAGTCAATCCGATACTTTTACTAATACTTGCAATTATCTTCTTTATTGTATTGAAGATTTTTAAATATGTTTCTTTAGCAAGTATCGTTGCAGCAATTTGCTGTGTGATTGGCTCGCTTATCATTCAAGACTATATTTTATTAGTCGTTAGTTTCTTAGTTTCAATCATATTGATAATTAGACATCGCTCTAATATCGCAAGGATTTTTAGAGGCGAAGAACCTAAAATAAAATGGATGTAACAATTTTTTGACATTAGTCCATCATTGCATATTTTTTTGCAGTTGATGGATTATTTTATTTTTGCAAAAACAATTTTTTTAACTTAAAATTCAACTATACTTAGTTTTTTACAAGAACATTTGAGACCGAGACATAAATCAATGTCATAGGCTCCACAATGTTATATTAGCTGTAGTTAACCGAACAAAATGCGCTTATAACTAGGTTTTTTCAATTCTGGTCGGGGGTCCCAACATAGAAGCTTATGGAAATTCAGCTTACAATAATGAGCAGGTTGGGGTGGGCTCCAACACAGAGAATTTCGATAAGAAATTCCACAAATAATACAAGTTGGCCCACTCCCATTCTGTAATAAATATAGGAGGTCATTGTTATGCAAATAGAACTTACTGATGCAGCAGTAACTTGGTTTAAAAATGAACTTGAGTTGCCTGAAAATAATAAAGTGCTCGTGTTTTTTGTAAGATATGGTGGCGAATTCCAACTCAAGCAAGGATTTAGTCCTGCTTTTACAGTTGAACCAAAGGAAGATGTTGATATTGGCTATGAACAACAATATGACGATTTAAATGTTGTCGTAGCGGAAAAAGATTTGTGGTACTTTGAAGATGACCACATTATTGTAAATGTAGTTGATCACGAAGATGAAATTTCTTATTCCACAAAATAACTAAAATAAAACGAACTTGTTTACACATTCTGATGTGTCCTGAACCTCGGAAGTTGTACTTTGGTTTAGCACATCTGATGTTGTATGAACAAGTTCGTTTTTGCTATATATTAGCTTATCTTCACGCTAATTACATTAATGTTAACGTATTGGCTATTTTTTATAGATTAATTGTTAATATTGCCTCTCCAAACATTTACAGTAACTTATAAAGAATCAATATCATCCATTATCTCTACTGTTTTCCCTTCATTATTGAGCGTTTGCACTTTACTATAAGCTTCATGCCAATCTGGGAAATAACGATCCAACCGTATAGGCTTAAAAGTATCTTCTTTAATGCAAATCAATTCTGTGGAACCTGTAGTTGCAAGTTCACCTTTTTCATTAAAAATCTCATATTTATACACTGAACGTAATCTCGAATATTTTTCAACCCAAGTTTTAACTTTAACTTTTTCTGGATAAAAAATAGACTTTTTATAATTGACATTGAGGTCAGTCACAGGTGAAATGATTCCTTGTTTTTCCATATCAGCATAACTAAAACCTAACTTCGATATATAATCCAACCGCGCAACTTCAAACCAAGTTGCATAATTCCCGTGATAAATTACACCCATCTTATCAGTTTCAGCATAACGCGCTTCTATTTCTGTAATACTATATATCATTTTAAGCCTTCTTTCAGTTTAACTTTATATCTCATTCTAACATAAAATACAAGAAGAGGCCGGCCAAGAACACAAAGGTTTTGAACCGACCTATTATATCATAAAGTTTATAGAAGTATTTTTGAGCACTATCAAAGTGCCTCAAATACCGATTAAAATTTTACTGTGATATCTATTTTTTATTGCGCTAATTTATTTCTTAAAACCATTTGTAAAATTCCACCGTGACGATAGTAATCCATTTCAACAAGTGAGTCAAAACGAACCATAGCGTCAAATTCTACCAAATCACCATCTTGCTTCTTAGCAGTAACTTTGACGTAGTCATGTGGTTGAACATTTTCATCAATATTAACAGAAATTTCTTCTGTACCATCTAGACCAAGAGAATCAGCTGATTCACCTTTTTTAAACTCTAATGGTAATACACCCATCATAACTAAATTTGAACGATGGATACGTTCATAACTTTGTGCAATAACTGTTTTAACACCTAATAAGTTTGTACCTTTTGCTGCCCAGTCACGAGATGAACCCATACCATAATCGTTACCAGCTAATACAACTAAACCTGTACCATCTTCTTTATATTTCATTGCAGCATCAAAGATAGGCATTACTTCATTTGTTGGCCAATAAGTTGTAAAACCACCTTCAGTACCTGGCGCTAATTGGTTTTTAATACGTATATTAGCAAACGTACCTCGAACCATTACTTCGTGATTACCACGTCTTGAACCATATGAATTAAATTCACGAATAGGCACTTGATGATCTTGTAAATATTTACCAGCTGGCGTATCTTTACCAATTGCACCTGCTGGAGAGATGTGGTCAGTTGTCACAGAATCACCGAATTTACCCATAACACGTAAACCATTTAATGGAACAATCGTACCCGGTTCTTTAGATAATCCTTGGAAGAATGATGGATTTTGAATGTATGTTGAATTAGGATCAAAGTCATATAGAGGTTGATCAGTTACATCAATCTCATTCCATAATTCGTTGTTATTGTATACGTTATTATATTCTTCAATAAATAATTCAGGTGTTACAACACTATCAACGGTATCTGAAACTTCTTTAATTGATGGCCAAATATCTTTCAAATATACATCTTCACCGTCATTACCTTTACCAATAGGTTCATTCTGTAAATCAATATCAACCGTTCCAGCTAATGCATAAGCAACAACTAACTGTGGTGAAGCTAGGTAATTGGCTTTAACAAGAGGATGGATACGACCTTCAAAGTTACGGTTACCAGATAATACAGATGTCACTAATAGGTCCTCATCAGCAATCGCTTTTTCAATTTCTGGTAATAAAGGACCTGAATTACCGATACAAGTTGTACATCCATAACCAACCAAGTTGAAGCCTAAATCATCTAAATAAGGTTGTAAGCCAGCATCTCTTAAATATCCGGTAACAACTTTTGATCCTGGTGCTAGAGAAGTTTTAACGTATTCAGGAACTTTCAAGCCTTTTTCAACTGCTTTTTTAGCAACTAAACCTGCACCTAACATTACATAAGGGTTAGATGTATTTGTACATGATGTAATTGCTGCTATTGCAATATCACCTGTTTTCATTGTAGCTTTTGATCCATCTTTAAAGTTAATTTCAGCTTTCTTATCAAATTCACTTTTATCTAAACCGTGTCCTTGGTTGCCTGCTGGAGCTGTTACAGAATTTTCAAATGATGATTTCATATCACTTAAGAAAATTAAATCTTGAGGACGTTTTGGTCCTGAAAGCGATGCTTCAACTGTTGATAAATCCAATTCGATAACATCTGTATAATTAGGATCTTCTTTCTCAACATCAAAGAACATATGGTTTTGTTTCAAATATTCTTTTACTAGCGCGATATGTTCGTCTGATCTACCAGTTAACTTCATATATTTAAGAGATTCATCATCAACTGGGAAGAATCCGCAAGTTGCTCCATACTCTGGTGCCATGTTTGCAATTGTAGCACGGTCTGCTAGTGGTAAATGTTGTACACCTGGACCAAAGAACTCCACAAATTTACCAACAACACCTTTTTTACGTAGCTCTTGAGTTACTCTTAACGCTAAATCAGTTGCTGTTGCGCCTTGTGGTAATGAATTTACTAGTCGTACACCAATAACCTCTGGAATTGGGAAATAAGAAGGTTGTCCAAGCATTCCAGCTTCAGCTTCAATACCACCAACACCCCATCCTAGTACGCCAATACCATTTATCATTGTTGTATGTGAATCAGTACCAACTAATGTATCTGGAAATGCAGTTTTTTCACCATCTACATCACGAACATGTACAACACTTGCTAAATATTCTAAGTTAACTTGGTGAACTATTCCAGTTGCAGGAGGAACTGCATTGTAATTATCAAATGCTTTCGTTGCCCAATTTAAAAACTGATAACGTTCATAGTTACGTTCAAATTCTAATTTCATATTACGTTCAAGAGCTTCTGGATTTGCATAGCTATCCACTTGAACTGAGTGGTCAATAACTAAATCCACCGGTACTTCTGGATTAATTTTAGTAATATCTCCCCCAACGTCATCCATTGCTTTACGTAAAGAAGCTAAATCAACTACGGCTGGTACACCTGTGAAATCTTGTAAAATAACACGAGAAGGTTTAAATGGTACCTCGCCTTCATTTCCATCTTTTCCAAACTGACTTAAAGCTTTAATATGATCGTCTGTAATTACAAAATCATCTTCTTGACGAAGTAAAGATTCTAACAAAACACGAATTGAATAAGGTAAATTGGAAACTTTACTAATACCTTGCTCTTCTACAGCTTTTAAATCATAGTAAGTATAACTTTGGCCATTCAAGTCAAAATGTTTTTTTGATTGCTCTTTAAAATTTGCAGCCATTTAATGATCCCCCTTGATACATTTTTATATTTATATGCCTTGATTAAATTGTATTATTATATTTATTGATAAACAACTCATCATGCTTAGAAAACGCTTAATTTAGGTTTTGACTTTTTAATCAGAGTATATAAGCAAAACTTATCATACAGGTAAGGTGTAATAAGTATTTTTTATTAATTGAGAATAATTATCAATTTCGCGAATGATTCAATTCAATTTTTAAACGTATTATTTCATTGAGCAGAAAGAAAATTATGGCACCAAACTTTAATATTTTTTTCAATGTCATTCTTTTGATGGGAGTGGGACAGAAATGATATTTTCGCAAAATTTATTTCGTCGTCCCACCCCAACTTGCATTGTCTGTAGAAATTGGGAATCCAATTTCTCTTTGTTGGGGCCCATCCCCAACTTGCACATTATTGTAAGCTGACTTTTCGTCAGCTTCTGTGTTGGGGCCCTCACCCCAACTCGCATTGCCTGTAGAATTTCTTTTCGAAATTCTCTGTGTTGGGGCCCCTGACTAGAATTGAAAAAAGCTTGTTACAAGCGCATTTTCGTTCAGTCAACTACTGCCAATATAACTTCGTAGAGCATAGAATATTGATTTATGTCCCAGCCTGAGTTAATTTTCTATAAAAGTATATTTAATTTGCGTTTATACCGTCAAACTTCACTTTAGCTTTGTCAAACCCCTTTCTATTAAGTTTTCAGAAATAAACCTATCTTAAAATATAAAAAAATCGAGAATTCGTAGTTTAATAACGAAATTCTCGTTCTTATCCTTTTGAATATACTCAATTTTCCACAAAAACAAACAAGTAGTATATCTGTTCTAGCTACTAGAATGACATACTACTTGTTATTAAAATACTTAACTAAACTTTATTAGTTATCTTTTTTCTCTATATTTCTACGTGACTGACGCTTTTCAAGAATGTCAGATTCATAATCTTCTTGTTGACTCTTGATATATTCTTGTAAGCGATGTTTATTCGGAGTCAATGTTAAACCTAGGAATTTACGTTCCTGGTTCGCATCCTTGTAGAAACTTACCATCATGAGTATGACGACAAAGGAGAATGGGAATGCACTTATAATTGCAGCACTTTGAATCGCATTTAAAGCTTCAGCGCCGTTACCGCCACCAGCTAATAAAAGTACAAATGCTATTAAGGCCTGTGAAATTCCCCAAACAACTTTTACCATACTAGATGGATTTAATGAACCAAATGTTGTTTGCATTCCTAATACAAATGTTGCTGAGTCAGCAGATGTAATAAAGAATGATGCAATTAATAATAATGCAATCAACGATAAAACAATGCCAAATGGCACATGATTAAACACTCCAAATAGCTGTGTTTCAGGAGTCATATCAAAAATTTCTTTGTGTTTCTTACCTGTCTCGATGCCTAATACACCAAAGACACTAAACCAAACAAAACTAACAATTGCTGGAACTAGCAAGACACCAGAAATGAACTCTCTAATTGAACGTCCTTTTGAAACTCGTGCAATAAACACTCCAACGAATGGACTCCAACTTAACCACCAACCCCAGTAATAAAGTGTCCATGAAGACATCCATTCACGTTTTTGAGGATTTAAAGCTGCTGTATCAAAACTATTAAACAAGAATGTGTTTAGTAAACTACCCGTAGAGCTAGTTAACATATTTAAAATAAGAACAGTTGGTCCAACAATTAAAGCAGCTACCATTAAAATAGTACCTAAACCAATGTTCAAGTTACTTAAGTATTGAATACCTTTACTTAATCCAGACCATGCACTTGCTATAAATAAGATAGTAACAACAATGATGATAATCGCTTGTACAAACGTATTGTTTGGAACATTGAACAAGTAATGTAAACCACCATTAATTTGTAGAGCACCCATACCTAACGAAACGGCTACCCCAACGATTGTCGCAAATACAGATAAAACGTCAATAAAAATCCCAATAGGACCTTCTACTTTATCACCTAAAAGAGGACGTAAAGTTCTAGATAATAAACCTGGTTCACCTTTACGGAATTGCGAATATGCCAACGCTAACGCAACAACACCATAAACAGCCCAAGCATGGAATCCCCAATGGAAAAATGTTGAACGTAGAGCTTCAGTATAAGCTTCAGTAGTTTTGGGATCTGCTGTAGGTGGCGTAGCAAAGTGCGCCATCGGTTCAGCTGCACCATAAAACACCAAACCTATCCCCATACCAGCACTAAACAACATAGCAAACCATGAAATTGTATTAAACTCAGGTTTGTCATTTGGTTTACCTAGTTTAAGTTTTCCAATAGGACTAAAAATAAGGAATATACAGAAGAACACGATAATCGTAGTAAGAATAAGATAATACCAACCTAACTTTTCTGTAATCCACATTTTAATATTATTGGTAACATAGTTGAATTGTTCAGGTAAAAATGCACCAAGTAATACGACTATAGCAACAACAATTGCACTATAGATGAAGACTGGTGAATACTTCTTTCCATTTGGATTCTCTGGTGAAGAAGAATTCATAATTAATTACTCCCTTCAATTCTATATTTAATTTTATGTAGTAGAATAAAAATATTATCTAAACATTTTATTCAATAACTCACGCACCTTTATAGGATAACAAAGGTCTTTGCGATAATCAAATTTTCTTGAATAATCTATTTTCTAATTTTTTTATTTGTTGTATAATTGAGGTTACATTTAAAAAAGAGAGGTTGAGTGTAATGTTAAAAGAATTCAAAGAGTTCGCCTTAAAAGGTAACGTCTTAGATTTAGCAATTGCTGTTGTGATGGGTGCAGCTTTCAACAAGATTATATCTTCATTAGTAGAAAATATCATTATGCCATTAATTGGTAAAATTTTCGGATCAGTTGATTTTGCTAAAGAATGGTCATTCTGGGGTATTAAATACGGTTTATTTATCCAATCTGTTATCGACTTTATTATCATCGCGTTTGCTTTATTCATCTTTGTTAAGATTGCAAATACATTAATGAAGAAAGAAGAAGCCGAAGAAGAAGCAGTTGTGGAAGAAAATGTTGTGTTACTAACTGAAATCAGAGATTTATTACGTGAGAAAAAATAATTTTTAAATAAAAAGAGATGGGCTAAGGTTGTTCTATACATTCCAAAGTACCATCTCTATTTTTTATGTTTTAATTTCTTTTGAATCTTGTTGAACTCTGATATTGATCTGATTTCACTTCTAAAACTAAAGGTATTCTATTTTTCAATTCGCTCACATGTGAAATAATCCCAACCATTCTACCAGTTGATTTAAGATTTAATAAAGTGTCTAACGCTGTTTCAAGCGTTTCTTGATCTAATGTACCGAATCCTTCATCAATAAATATTGATTCTAGTGAAATACCTCCTGATTGCTGCTGTACAATTTCGCTTAACCCTAAAGCTAATGCAAGCGACGATTGGAAAGTTTCTCCACCTGATAACGAGCTAATATGTCTAGACTTATTTGAATGCAAATCAAATACATCAATTTCTAGGCCACTAAGACCATGAGAAACCGCTTCTCGCCTAATTAGTTGGTATCGATTATCTGACATTGTTGCTAATCTCAGATTTGCTTGAGCAATAATTTGATCTAAATAGTAAATTAAGACAAAGTTTTCCAATGTAAGATTTTTGTTATTCTTACCACTGACAATTTCAGCCAATTGAAATATTTCTTGTTGATCCTTTAATTCTTGATTTAAGTAATTAATATGCGAAACTATAGATTGTGTTTTATTAATATTATTTTGACATTGATAATGAACAGCAGAGTATTCATCTATCAGTGTATTCATCTTTCCTTTTTTTAGCTCATATTCATCTTTTAATTTATCAGAGTCCAATAACTCTTTATCCTTAGTTAATGATTCTAACCTAGCTATTTCCATTTCAAATTCATGATAACGTTTTTTATAAGTATCCCTTTTCTGCTCTAATTCCTCTTGCTCGCCCCTCCAGGCTATTATTTCATCTATATCATTGTCATCAGTTAAATTCAGCCTCGACATTTCCATTTCAATAGACTGTTCATTCAATTCTAAGTCATTATTGTAAGTTTCTAGTTGATTTTCATAATGATTTAGATTATTTTGCTCAATTAACTTTCTTTGAGACAATTGCATTAACTTATCTTCAATCTCCTTTGAGAGTTCTTGATGCTGATTCACATCTTGAACATACTTCTTATAATCCACCTCAAAATTAGTGATATTATTATATTTCGAGAGTGTTTCAAATTCAGTGATGAGATCTCGACATAATTTCAACTCAGATTCATTTTTATTTAGACGCAATTGTTTATTATGAATTTGCAACGTTAGATTATCTTTTTCTTCTTTCATTTGTTCTATAAATTTATTAAGATCTCTTTGATTATTCAATGCATTTTCATTTTCTAGCAGACGCTTATTCAATACTTCAAGTGAAAAATCACTTTGCGTTTTAATATTAATATTCGATATTTTTTCATTAACAAATTTAATTTCAGAATTATGCACAGCAATATTCGATTTTATAGCGTGGATATTTGCTTCAATTTCTTTAATTTCATTTTGACGTTTAGCAATACTGTCAAAATCAATATGATGCCCTAAATCCTGAATTTCATTACCACATATCGGACATTGATCTCCAATATTTACAGCAGATTTAATTTCACTTATAAAGCTTTCTTTATCATTTAAGTCCAATTTTGTTTTATCGTAGCGATCTAATTTTATTTCGAGATTCTTCAATATAGATGTTTCTTCATTAATTTGATTCTCTAACTCTTGCTTACTACCTAATAGTTTATCTAATTCAGCTTTAGCTTTTTCATTTTCTTTAATTATATTAATTTCATTATTTATGTTCGTTATCGTATTATTTAGTTCGATAATTTTCTCGTAATCACTTTCGTTATTACCTATTGAATCTTCGACCGTTTCTAAACCTTTAATTAGATCATTTAATTCATCACCTAATTGTTCACCCTCAGTTCTCAAGCGTTCAATATTGAGATAACTTTGTTGATACTTATTAATATCGTTAAATAATACTCTAGTTTTATCAATAAAAGAGATTTTACTTTCAATTAAATCTCCATTTTCTTCTAACATTTTTTTCTCTTTGTCTATGTTTCGCTTATCACAATCAAGATTCAATATTTTATTATTGGTTTTAGAAATATCTTTTTTGCTATTAGCAATTTTAGTTTCAATTTTTTCTCTATTTTCAATATAATTCAATAGGTTTGTAATATCTTGTAACAACTTTAACTTAGCTTCAATTCCCTCTATTTCAGGTTGTTGTTCTTTCAATTGAACGAAATCAATTTTATTTTTGTTGAGTTGATTAATATTATCTTTTAATATATTATTTTCTAATGTTTTCTTTTCTATTATTTCAAATTCTTTAATAGCAGTTTCTTTACTTTCATTTACAGATGCTAGTATTTCTTTCGACCTAGCTTGTAAAAGTGGTATATTTTCAATCAATTTGTCTATCTGTTGAGTGGCAACCTCTAATAAGCCTTTTATATTGTCATCATCAAATGATTCAATTTCTTGCCATAAAAGGTCAATTTGTTGATATCTATTCTCGATTTGAGCTTTTTCTTTTTTTACTTCTTCTTTTAATATTTCTCGTATAGCTTCAAATTTTTCACTGTCAAACAGTGTTCTTAATATCCCTTGCTTTTCACGACTGTTTGATATTAAAAAGCGTTTGAATTCACCTTGAGGCAAAATAAACAATTGTCGGAATTGATCTGCATTTACTCCTAATAATTCAATAATGAATTGGGTACCTGAAATTACTTTACTTTCTCTAATTTCATACTTGCCATCCACCATCTCAAATACATCAAATTTAGCGTTCGTTTTTGTTGTATTACCTTCTTTGATATAAGGGCCTTGTCTATGCACTTTATAAATTCGATGATTTAATTGAAATTCAAATGTTACTGACATCGGCTGTTTACCATCAGCGAAATGACTTCTCAAATCATTTTCTTCTCTTTGTTCAGTTGATGCTTTACCAAACAAGGCATAAGTCATTGCATCAAAAATCATTGTTTTACCCGATCCAGTCTTACCACTTATTAAAAACAATTCATTATTATCAATTTTAGAAAAATCAATTTCTTCTTTTAAAAAGGGGCCGAAATTATTCAACTTTAAATGTAATGGTTTCATTCATTAATCCTCCTTTCTCAATTCGTTTTCTAAAATATTTTTTATCTTTTTAGATTGGATATCCGATAATTCTTTATCAGTTATATGTTTATAAAACATTTCGATAATTGACATGTCATCTTTTTCACTTATTTCTATAGCATTATTTTCTTCATTGTAATTAAAAGTTTCATTCGTCAGCGCTAAAGTATTAGGATAAATTTGTTTTAAACTCATCATTGGATCAGTAATATGAGACATATTTTTAAGTTTAAAATGTAAATAATTATCTTTATTTTTCACATGAACTTTTTCATTAATAACATCATTATATTCGCCTGAGATAATTTCCAATTGTCTAAGTGGCTTAAGAGGAATAAATACATCGTTAATAATGCCATCATTAATTGTTACACGTCTATACCCTTTAGCTTGACCCGCTTCCGAAAATGAATACTGCAATAAGGAGCCACTATATTTAATTTTGTCGTCTTCTATACTAAATGGATGATGCAAGTGACCTAGCATGACATAATCAAATATATCAAAAACACCTTTCTGAACTGATTCAACCGTTCCAATAGTTAATGGTCTTTCAGAATCAGATGTCTTTCCACCTTGAACAGTCAGATGACTAATTAAAATATTGACGGCATCTTCATCAATTTCCGGTGCTATTGTTTCAATACAGCGCGTAATTCCCTGTTGATGTGTTTCAATGGTGTCATCTTCAAAGTAGTGTTTCATTTCGCTCACAGTAGCATAAGGGAGTGTATAAAAATTAACCCCATTTATCTCTATTGGTGAATTAATCGATGTAAAATCTGTTCTTATAAATAACTGATTATGTTCAAACCAACTCGCCCCATAGTTTAACCTCTCTTTACCATCGTGATTTCCACTAATAATAATTATTGGTATACGCAGTTCTAAATTTAACTTTCCAATCGCTTGTTCTAATAACATGATTGCATCTTTACTTGGATATGTTGTGTCATATAAATCTCCAGCTATCACAATGATATCAGGTTCTTCTTCTTTCATTTTTTCTACGAACATATCTAAAATATACGCTTGATCTTCTAAAAGCTGTTTGCCATTTAATATTTTCCCTAAGTGCCAGTCTGCTGTATGTATAATTTTCATTACTGCCTCCATATAGAACATTTGTTCGCTTTTATTTTAATATAATCATTTCACCTTTTCAAGTAAAATTAAAACCACTCATTGACTGATTTAGAAGTCGATCACAAGTGGTTTTAAAAGTAATTAATTGATTAATGTTTTCTTTAGTTTTTTGTATTTATATAGCATTGCTGCTCTCCAAGGAACAATCATACAGAATGCTAATAAAAAGAACATGCCGCCTAATTCTCCAGGATCTATTTCATTACTAATGAATATTTTCATCACAGTACGAATGATAAGTAATGAAATCAAAATAACTGGAAATGCTTTAGATCGTTTCATATAAATTTCTGTACCTTTGACTTCAAATCGAGAAGTCCAAATTAGAACTGTAGAAAAAAGCAAACCAATTATAAAGGCTTCTAGCATTTCCGATCCTGTTAGCCTAAAATATGGAACGACGTACATCAATGCACCGGTCGCCATAAAAAACGGTGGCAAAACTATTTTTTTCTCATTTACCGGATAATTTTGAGCTTTCATACGAATAACTATAACTATAGTTCCCATAAATAAAGCTACAATGATTGAAAATATTAAATAGAGCACGCAGACACCTTCTCGTTAAATAAACTCTCTGTAAATCATACAAAATGAATTATAGCATTTCTCAGTCTATTCGTCATTTTGTTAACTTTAATTTTAATAAACATATTTATTCTTATTAATTTGATTATAAAAAGAGGCCATTTCCATATCTGGAAAATAGCCTCTATCAATTGCGAATTTACTTTTTCGCACTCTTCATATTTTGATCCATATTTTTATTCATCATCGTCATCATTTGATTAATTTTCTTCTGAGAAGGTTTTTGACCCATTTGCATCATCATCATACGAAGCATTTCTTCGTTGATTGGTGGGTTTTTCTTCAAGTAGTCCATCATATATTTTCTAGCTAAAAGGAAACCTCCAATTAAACCTAAAATTAATGCAGCTACTATAAAAATAATTGCTAACCAAGTTGCCATTGTTTCACCCGCTTTCTTTATCCTACTGAATTTTACTAAATTCATCACATTATTTCAAGAACTAGTTTATTCAAGTATTTTAATATCGATACTAAAAATAATATCAAAAATCATGCTGTTATAACAGAGCTTTTAAAGATTAATCTGAAATAGTATACTTTCATAACTTATCACTTATGATGTAGTTTAAGTGCTATACTCTAAATTTCAACACTTTAAAAGAAGCCTAAGATTATGCATCCTAGACTTCTAAACATACTCGCTTTATAAATTATTCTTATAAGCTCATAACTTGGTTTAAGATATTTTCTTTAGTAAATCCATATTTTTCAACTACTAAATCGCCAGGTGCACTTGCGCCAAAGCCGTCAATAGCAATAACTTTACCTGCAGTACCTACATATTTATGCCATCCAAGCGGTGAAGCCATTTCAATCGCAACACGTTTTGTTACGCTTGATGGAATAACTGATTCTTTATATTCTTCAGATTGTTGTTCAAATGCATTCCAGTTAGGCATTGAAACAACACGCACTGATTTACCTTGTTTTTCAAGATCTTTAGCAGCTTCAACTGCAAGACTAACTTCTGAACCTGAAGCTAATAATAGGAATTCTGGTGTCTCTTCAGAGCCATAAACTGTATAGGCACCTTTTCGAACGCCTTCTTCAACTACATCTTCTGGTACATCTAAAACCGGTAAGTTTTGACGTGTCAATACTAATGAAGTAGGTGTAGATTCAGATTCTAAGGCAACTTCCCATGCTACTCTTGTTTCATTACCATCAGCAGGACGGATAACATTCATATTTGGAATAGCTCTTAATCCAGCTAATTGTTCAATTGGTTCATGAGTAGGACCATCTTCACCTACTGCAATTGAATCATGTGTGAAGATGAACGTTGCATTTAATCCCATAATTGATGATAAACGTAACGCTGGTTTTAAATAATCACTAAATACGAAGAATGTTGCACCATATGGATGTAAACCTCCATGTGCAGCCATACCATTTACAGCAGCACCCATAGCAAATTCACGTACACCAAACCACACATTTTTACCTTCAGGTGTTTCAGAACTATAATCTGTTGCATCATTTACATTGGATTTGTTTGAACCAGCAAGGTCTGCTGATCCACCAAAGAATGAAGGGACAGTTTTACTGATTGCTTGAATAACAGTACCAGAATCAGCACGAGATGCACCATTATGACCCAGTTCAAAACGTGGTAATTCATCCTTATAATTTTTAGGCAATTTACCACTAATCGCTAATTTAAATTCTTCTGCTAATTCAGGATATGTTTCTGCATATTTTTCTAATAATGAATTCCATTGAGATTCATCTTCATTAGCACGTTTTAACATAGTATTTTGGAAAATTTCGTATACCTCTTCTGAAACATTAAAACGTTTTTCAGGATCTAAACCGTAATTTTCGAATGTTAATTTTCTTTCAACTTCACCTAAAGGCGCCCCATGAACACCATTAGTTCCTGCTTTATTCGGTGAACCAAATCCGATTGTTGTTTTAACTTCAATAATCGTTGGTCCTTCTTGAGATTTAGCTGTAGTAATCGCTTTATCAATTTCTTCTAAATCATTACCATCTTTAACTAGTAAGTAATTCCAACCATATGCTTCAAAACGAGCTTTTGTGTTTTCAGAAAAAGCTTTGTTTAATTCGCCATCTAATGAAATATCATTTGAATCGTATAAAACAACTAATTTACTTAATTTATTATGTCCAGCAAATGAAGCTGCTTCATGCGATATACCTTCCATTAAATCACCGTCAGAAGCTAATACATATGTGTAATGATCTACAACATTATATCCTTCTTTATTAAATTTCCCTGCTAGGTGATCTTCTGCTAAAGCTAATCCTACTGACATAGCAAAACCTTGTCCAAGTGGTCCGGTAGTAACTTCTACACCATCTGTATGTCTGTATTCAGGATGACCTGGTGTTTTAGAACCCCATTGTCTAAATTGCTTTAATTCTTCTAATTCTAAACTACCAGAAACATGTAACAAGCTATACAATAATGCTGAACCATGCCCTGCAGATAATACGAAACGGTCTCTATTGAAGTAATCTTTAGATTGTGGATTAAAATTCAGATGACGTGTCCACAAAGTGTAAGCCATTGGGGCAGCTCCCATAGGTAATCCTGGATGACCAGAATTCGCTTTTTCGATTGTGTCGATACTTAGTGCACGTAGCGTATCAACAGCTAATTGATCTTTTTCATTAAACATCTTGTGTATCTTCCCTTCTTCAATTTTATCAAATACATTATAACTTATTTTAAAATAAAAAGATAAGTAAAATACTTATTTCAAGTTATAATGTCAGAAAATTCTTTACAGATTTGTGATTTAATTTTTATTATCTCTTTTTTGTTGTATCTCTTTAATTTTTTCAGGTGTTACATCATTACCTTCTGGATCAATTACTTTAGTATTTTCAATTTGTTGTTTAAACCCTTTTCTAAAACTCTCAAGATAAGCTTTTCTTAAGGCTGTTTGCTCCTTTGCTTCTTCTTGAGTTAATCCTACTTCTTTTTTCTTTTTAGCTAACTCGTTAATTCTTTCGATATTCAAATCAGAATTACTCAATTAAAAAACCTACCTTCAATTTGTTTATTCAATCATTATAATACTTTAACAAAATATAACAAATTTAAGATCAGCAAAAAAAGTAATAAAAAACGCTATTTCGCAAAAATAGGCAAAATAACGTTGTGACAATGTATCAATTTATTAAAGCGAACACTTTCCCATCTCTTTGTTCGCTATTGTTTGTAGGGCCTTTATGTTCGTATGCTTTATTTATCGTATTGTTCTTAATTTGATGGTCAGTCATTTCGTACACTTGTTCCGAGTGAGCACTAATGTTCGCACTTAACAAGAATATTGCAAAGGCTGCACTTGAAACTAAAAATATGATGATATATGTTGATACGTTTTTATATTTATTGTAAAACATCATTTTCACTCCTAGAACATTTGTTTGTATTAGTAATTTATCAGAACTTATGTTCTGTGTCAATATTTTAACGAACAAATGTTTGTTTTGGTTTCAAATTAATGATATACTGTATTTAAATTAATTTAGGGAGTGCCTATATATGAGAGAATTAACAAAACGACAAAGCGAAATATATAACTATATTAAACAAGTTGTTCAAACGAAAGGTTATCCGCCTAGTGTTCGCGAAATTGGTGAAGCAGTTGGCTTAGCATCCAGTTCAACTGTTCATGGTCACCTTTCACGTCTTGAAGAAAAAGGCTATATAAGAAGAGATCCAACGAAACCACGTGCTATAGAAATTGTAAGTGATCAAACAAATGATAATATTAATATGGAAGAAACGATTCATGTGCCAGTTATTGGTAAAGTCACAGCAGGTGTTCCTATTACCGCAGTAGAAAATATTGAAGAATATTTTCCATTACCTGAACACTTAACATCGACACACAATAGCGACATATTCATATTAAACGTCGTAGGCGACAGTATGATTGAGGCTGGTATATTAGACGGAGACAAAGTAATTGTTCGCAGTCAAACCATAGCAGAAAATGGAGACATTATTGTTGCTATGACTGAGGAAGATGAAGCAACTGTCAAACGCTTCTATAAAGAAAAAAATCGTTATCGATTACAACCTGAAAATAGTACAATGGAGCCAATTTACCTAGACAATGTTGCTGTAATTGGGAAAGTAATTGGTTTGTACCGCGAAATGTAATATTTTAAACCGTTATATATTATCGTAATTGTTAAGCCCTCATTTTTATAAATTTTGGACCTCTTGAAAAAGTTACGTTTTCAAGAGGTTTTATTTATTCTAATCTAAATTCAGTTCAAACAGAAATTGCGAATTGTTAGATAATCTCATTCTTTAATATAAATTTTGAATTACAGATTTCTGCAAAATGTTACACAAATTAAAACTCGCCCCCGTAATAATTTACAGGAGCGAGCCATTATTATTTTTTTCTTTCTTTTTTATTAAGTATATCTTTGACGCGTTCAAGTATATCCGCATCTTTTGGTTTATCTGTTGTCATCATGTTTATCTACTTCCTTACAGACAAACATTACCCTTTAATCTCATGCCAAAAACATTAACCAGTATAATTTTCTGTCCAAAAAGGTTGTTTTTCATCATTAAAATCAACACCAACACCTAATATTTTAAACGTATCATTTAAAATATTTTTTCTGTGACCAATAGAATTCATTAATCCTTGATGTGCATAGATACTACTAACTTGACCATATGCTAAATTCTCTCCGGCTGAGTTAAATGTAATACCATCTTTTTTCAATCGATCAAATGGTGATTGACCTTTTAAATTTGTATGATCAAAATAATGATTGTTGGCCATATCTTTACTATGCTTACGTGCAGTTTCAGAATTCTGTTTAGAATACTTCAATGTAAATAATTGATGTTGTTTTCTTTCAGCATTAACTAAATCAAAATTTTGTAGTTCAAAACTATCTGCAAGCGATTTCGAAGGTGCTCCATATTGTTCTTTTAATCTATTTTCCATAGCATCACTTACTTGTAAAACAGCTGTTACATTATTACGTCGATGCTTATCATAAAATACCGTCGTATAAATGTGATTTTTATGGAAAACATCATATTCTTTATTATTTTGTTCGTAACGCACTCTACCTTTAACAATCTCTGTTTCTGGTTCGCCTAATCTTTGCCTTACAACCGATTTAGGTGTATTGTATTTAATTTTTGATTTTGAAGTGATTATATTTTGATTTGTATATAACGCATTAACTTTATCTTTCATGTAACTTATCATTATAAAATTATTGTAATCGTCATCATAATACGTATACCACTTCGTACCATATTCATTAAATGTCACTCTTTTTGGTTTATTTAATGTTTTCTCAACATCTGATTTCGACATGTTCATTTGTATATTATTAAAGGCAAATTGTTGTTTCTTCGGTGTATCCAATTTATTTTCCGCAGAAATTGTTTCTTTATTGATGTGAATGTCAATATATTGTCTTACTTCATTTTGTAAATGAATGAATGGTTTAAATTCTGTTATTGGCGCAATGATAGTAATTGATAAAAACGCAACAACAGTTACTATGAATTTTTTAATTTACATCACCTACTATAAATATTAATCTCTATCACCGTTGAAAATAGAGTTTCTAACAATAACATAATCTACAGTACGTAATGATTTCAAGTCTTTTCCACCGGCATATGAAATTGAGCTTTGTAAATCTTGTTGCATTTCTTTTAAGGTATCCATTAATGAACCCTTATGTTCTACAAACATTTTTTTACCTTCTACATTTTTATGTTCGCCTTTTTGAAATTCAGATGCACTACCAAAATATTCTTTATACTGTTTACCATCAAGTTCTACAGTTTCACCAGGTGATTCTTCGTGTGCAGCAAATAATGAACCAATCATGACCATTGATGCACCAAATCTAATTGATTTAGCAATGTCGCCATGCGTTCTTATACCACCATCGGCAATCAAAGGTTTACGAGCTGCTTTACTACATATGTTTAATGCCGCTAACTGCCAACCACCAGTACCAAAACCTGTTTTAATCTTTGTAATACAAACTCTACCAGGACCTATACCGACTTTGGTAGCATCAGCACCAGCATTTTCTAATTCTCTAACACCTTCTGGCGTGCCAACATTACCAGCAATAACAAAACTATCAGGTATATGGTTTTTTATATGTTTAATCATGTTTATCACTGAATCTGAGTGACCATGCGCAATATCTATTGTAATATATTCGGGGATTAATTTTTCTTGAGCTAACTTTTCAATAAAATCAAATTCCGCTTTCTTTACACCAACTGAAATAGATGCAAATAAGCCTGAATTTTGCATATGTTTTATAAAAGGTATTCTTGCTTCTTCATCAAAACGATGCATGATATAAAAGTAATCATTTTCAGCAAACCATTTCGCTAATTTCTCATTCATAACTGTTTGCATATTTGCAGGAACTACAGGTAGCTTGAATTTTTTCGGACCAAATTGGATAGTTGTATCACATTCAGACCTACTTTCAACTATGCATTTATTAGGTATTAATTGAATATCTTCGTAATCAAATATTTTCACTTTAAATAGCCCCTTTAAAAACTAATTATTTTTAAATGCAAATTAAAAACCGAATGTTTCCTTATTAATATGAGAAAACATTCAGTTTATAGCATTCGTATATACTGTACATTGTTTTATTGATATTGTAAATGGGCTAAAGTACGAAATTTGATTTTACCAACTTGATTTTTTAACACCTGGAATTTGTCCTTTGTGCGCATGTTCTCTAAACGCAATACGAGACATTTCAAATTTACGTAATACACCTCTAGGTCTTCCAGTTACTTTACATCTTCTAGTTAAACGTGTAGGTGATGAATCTCTTGGTAATTTTCTTAACGCTTCGTAATCACCTTTTGCTTTTAACTCTTTACGTAATTCGTAATATTTATTTACTAACTCTTCTCTTTTTCTCTCTTTTGCTATTTTAGATTTCTTAGCCATATATAGTTACCTCACTTTTTATCAAATCGTAATTATTACGATTTATATAATAACACAATCCTCACATAATTCAACAGTAAAGTTTCATTTCTTTGTTAAATCATTTTCTAAACCATCATATTTAAGATTAAAGTGTATTATCGAACATTTATAAAACATACCCAGAATTACTTCGTACTTATTAAATTCCGCTTTGAAATTTTAAATTCTACTATATTAAATACTCTTTCAAGCATTCGCTAACAAAGTGACTTTATAAAATCAGTAATCTATTTCCTTCTATAAATATTCTCAAATTTTAATAAAGTAACAACTAATACAATCATATATTGTTCTACCGATGAAACTCAATCCATTAATCACTCTTCACAAAAATTTCATAAAAAAGCGAGCTCCCCAATATAATAGGTAAGCCCGCTTTATTTTCAAATCGTCGTATTTGAATGATAAGAATTACTTAGTTTCACGATGTAACGTATATTTGTTTAATCTTGGGCAATATTTTTTCATTTCAATACGCTCAGGATTATTACGTTTATTTTTAGTAGTGATATAGTTACGATCGCCACATTCTGTGCATGCTAATGTTACGTTTACGCGCACGTTAAACACCCTCTCTTGTTAGGAATCTTTACGATTTATTATGATATCATAAACTGCTCAACTACGCAATATAGAAACTACATATCAAATTTATTTTTCAAAGTTTTCGTATGTTTCATCATTTTCAGTTTCAAGATCAATAGAATTTATATCAATACCTAATGCTTTTGCAACACCTTTACCATATTCTGGGTCAGCTTTGTAACAATGACGAATATGACGTCGTTTAACATCATCCGTTACGCCTTCCATTGCATTTGCTGTATTTGTAAAAATTCTTTCTTTAGCGTCCTCTGATTGTAATCTAAACAATTTACCTGGTTGTTCAAAATAATTATCATCATCTTGACGTTGATTATATTCATAGCCATATCCATCAGTTGGGAATGGTGGCTTTTTATATTCAGGTTGAGAATCAAATTTACCATGGTTATTTGGATAATAATGTGTTCCTCCACCTTGATTATTGTCAACTACGCGCATTTGACCATCTCTACTAAAAGGACAAATATTTTCAATACCAACACCTTTAGGTTGGTTTACAGGAATCTGCCAATGATTAACTCCTAATCGATATCTTTGCGCATCGCCATATGAGAATAAACGCCCTTGCAGCATTTTGTCTGGAGAAAAATCTAATCCTGGAATAATATTAGTTGGTGCAAACGCAGCTTGTTCAACATCCATAAAGTAATTATCTGGATTTCTATTTAATTCAAACTCTCCAACTTCAATTAGAGGATACTCATCGTGATACCATACTTTTGTTAAATCAAATGGATTATCTTTATGGTTTTTAGCTTGTTCCTCAGTCATTACTTGAATATACATTGTCCATTTTGGATAATCACCTTTTTCAATGGCTTCGAATAAATCGCGTTGAGATGAATCACGATCTGTAGCTATAATTTCAGCAGCTTCTTCATCAGTTAAGTTTTCAATACCTTGTTGCGTTCTAAAATGGAATTTAACCCAAACACGTTCACCAGAATCATTATACATAGAGTATGTGTGAGAACCGAACCCATGCATATGACGTAAATCTTTAGGAATCCCTCTATCTGACATTAAGATCGTTACTTGGTGCAATGCTTCTGGAAGACCCGTCCAGAAATCCCAGTTATTTTGTGCATCTCTCATATTTGTTCTAGGATCTCGTTTCACCGCACGATTTAAACTAACAAATAACTTTGGATCTCTAAAGAAGAATACTGGTGTGTTATTCCCTACTAAATCCCAGTTCCCTTCTTCAGTGTAGAACTTTAACGCAAATCCTCGAATGTCACGCTCCGCATCAGCAGCACCACGTTCTCCTGCTACAGTAGAGAAACGGGCAAACATTTCGGTTTGCTTACCTATTTCAGAGAATATTTTAGCATTCGTATATTTTGTTATATCTTTAGTTACAGTAAATGTCCCAAATGCACCAGAACCTTTGGCATGCATTCGACGTTCTGGTATTACTTCTCTATCAAATTGAGACATTTGCTCTAAAAAGTAAATATCTTGCATTAAAAGAGGTCCCCTAGGCCCTGCTGTCATACTATTTTCTCGGTCTGATACTGGATGCCCAAAAACACCAGTTAACTTTTTGTCTTGTTGTGACATAGTCATCCCTCCACAATTTATAATAATTATAATTTAATACATATTATAATTTAACCCCATCAAAATTACAATTAAACATGCTCAAGATGATTAAAAAATCAGAAAATTTTAATTTTTTCGCTTTACAGTACTAAATAGTTATTGAATAGTACACTTAAAAAGCTTACAATAATGGGTATATTTAAATAGATGGGAGACTAAATATGGAAGATAATAAAATGAACCGTAGTCTTAACTCAAGACACATTTCCATGATTGCTATAGGTGGTGCAATTGGGACTGGTCTATTTGTAGCTACTGGTAATATCATTTCTCAAGCTGGTCCTGGAGGCGCTATACTCGCTTATCTTGTTATTGGTGTCATGCTATATTTCTTAATGTCATCAATTGGAGAGTTGGCAACATTTTATCCAGTATCAGGTTCATTCAGCTCTTATTCAACACGCTTTATTGACTCATCTCTTGGCTTTACCATGGGATGGTTGTATTGGGCATTGTGGTCATTAGTTACAAGTGTTGATGTCATAGTAGCGTCAAATGTGCTTTATTTCTGGGACACATTTAAATTTTTCCACCCCATTACTTGGAGCTTAATCTTTATTACAATTTTACTATTATTAAACATTTTTTCTGTAAAATCATTTGGAGA
The DNA here is from genome assembly GCF_017151825.1 of Staphylococcus sp. EG-SA-18. Classification (NCBI taxonomy): domain Bacteria; kingdom Bacillati; phylum Bacillota; class Bacilli; order Caryophanales; family Staphylococcaceae; genus Staphylococcus; species Staphylococcus sp. EG-SA-18. The sequence continues at coordinate 5,931 of NZ_JACYVY010000010.1, read as the reverse complement.
AACTGAGTTTTGGTTATCATTGATTAAAGTGTTAACAATTATCGTATTCGTTATTTTTGGCTTTTTAATGATTTTCGGTATCTTAGGTGGTCATACATATGGATTTGAAAACTATACAAAAGGCCAAGCACCGTTTGTTGGTGGTATCTCTGGTTTCTTAGGCGTATTATTAGTCGCCGGATTTTCGGTTGGTGGTACAGAAGTAGTAGCAGTAACTGCTGGTGAATCAGATGACCCTAAAAAGTCTATGCCTAAGGCAATTAAACAAGTATTTTGGCGTATTCTTTTATTCTATGTCTTATCAATTGCAGTAATTGGTGCAATTATTCCGTACACAGATCCATCATTATTAAGAGCAAGTAGTTCAATAAGTCAAAGCCCATTTACAATTGTATTCGATAGAGTAGGCATAGCCTTTGCAGCATCAGTAATCAACGCGGTTATTTTAACTTCATTATTATCCGCTGCAAATTCAGGTGTTTATACAACAGGCAGAATGTTGTATTCCTTAAGTTCAGACAAAAAAGCACCCCAATTTTTAAGTAAATTAAACAAGACAACTAAGTTACCTTTAAGAGCATTATTAACTACTTATGCAGTCGTTGTTATTGTTATTATTTATGCAAACTTTAATTCAAATGCCGTTTTTAATTTACTTGAAATTATTGGTTCAATGATTATAGTTGTTTGGGGATCAAGCATTTGGTCACAAATACGATTGCGACAAGCTATTAAAAAACAAGGTCAAGACCCTAATAAGGTCCTACCATATAAAGCACCTTTTTATCCATTAGGACCAATCATTGTCATCACTACACTATTATTCTTGCTATTTGGTGGCTCAGTTGAATATATTTTAAAAGATCAATGGTTAAATGCTTTTAAAAACTTTTTACCTTTAATCATTCTAGCGTTGATTTACTTTATTCATAAAATCATTCACAAAACAAAATTTGTAAAGCTAGAAACAATTAATTTAAAACCACACGATTATGACAATCAAAAATAAATAAATTCTCATACGGCAGATGCTTTAGATTATCTATAGCATTTGCCGCTTTTTAATGGTGTAAAGCAGATATACTTTAATATCTTTTTCTAGTATAAAGTGTATTAACTAGTATTCTGTTTATATTTTATTATTACCATGTTACCATTCTTTATTTTAGATATTTTGCATATCGTGTATAATATAGATAACAATAACTTTTCAGGGGTGAAATTCAATGATTGGACAAACAAATTTATTTGATGATGTACTAAAGCAAGATGAAAGATTTGTTATTGTAGTTCAAGCATTAGAAGAAAAGAACGGACAATTATTAAAGAGAACTTTAAGGGAATATCCCGGTTTAAACCATAAACAAATGAATGATTTATTTATGCACTTAAAGGAATTATTTTCCGAAGAATCATTTGCTGAAAACCAATCAGCGTTCAGTATTACAGTTTATACAAATTTAGATTATACTGCTGACCAAATATATGCTCATGTAAAACGTTTCAGAGGTAAGCATGACTGGACACAAACAGCTAAATAAAATCAAGATGCTTGCAGTGATTTTAACAATTAATGTTAGATTGTCACTGCATTTTTTAATGCATTCGTTATTATTCAGAATGATCAAATTTATTTATCTACCTTCAGTGACTAGTTAATACTTGATTTATTCAAAAAATATACATTTACTCTATTCGTTTGATATCATTACTAATCTAAAATATGTATTTCAAATCCTCCATAGTATAACTGAAGTCATTTTCACAAAAATAAAAAGCCTTAACCACAAGATATCTTATTCAAATATCATGTGTTAAGGCTTATTTTAAAATTTATAACAATTTTTTGAGCGCATGTGGAATACCATTTTCATTATGATCCAACGTAACTTCATTTGCATATTGCTTAAGTTCATCTGATGCATTCCCCATAGCAATAGCTAGACCTGCGACTTCAAACATTGATTTATCATTCATACTATCACCAAAAGCAATGACTTGATCCACCGAATATCCCAATTTGTGACATAACGCTTTAATTGCATTACCTTTTGAAACGTCTTTGGCCATAAATTCTAAGAAGAATGGCTTACTTGTCGTAGCATCTACATTATCATTGAACACACCATTCAAATCAATTCTAGCTTCTGTAATATTCGCTACATAATCTACACCCATGACCTTGGGTACATCGCCTTGAATATACGCTTTGATATCATCAACACGTTTCATCGGTAAACCTGTTAATTCTGCTTCAATATTCATATACTCATGTTCGCTGTCGTAAATAATTTGACCATCATGATATGTAAGAACGAAAAAGCCTCTATCTCGACAATAATCTACAATTTCATCGAAATCTTGCTTACCAATCGATTTACTTACTTCTACTTCTTCATTAGTCATGTTAATCGTTTTACTACCGTTATAACTAATAATATAGCTATGATGTTCAGGTAATTTTAAATCTCTAGCAGTTGGAATCATACCTTCAGTAGGTCTACCAGATGCTAAAACAACATAATAACCTTCATCTTGAATTGCTGTTAAATAATTTGCAGTTTCTTCTGATATCACATTATCTGAATTTAGCAATGTGTCATCCATATCTAAAACGACAACTTTATAATTTGTCATATCGCATTAAATCTCCTCTCTATTCTGCATTTAATACTATTTTACAATATAAAGCGTCTATTGGTATACAATTCGTTCTTTAACACCACTGATATTAATATCGACCAATTCAGAATGGCATGATACTACCTGACTATTTAAAGAGCGAACCAATTCCCCACTATTTTCTTTACGACTAAATATTAAAATAGTTGGTCCAGCACCACTAATTACAGTTGCATAGGCATTATGTTGAATAGCAATTGTTTTCACTTCATCAAATTCAGCAATTAAATGCTGACGATACGGTTCATGAAAGCCATCTTGTTGCATGAGTTTACCTGCTAATTCATAATTGTGCTGTGCTAATGCACAAATCATTGTATTACTAATTGCACTACTTTTAACCGCTTCACTATGTGTTAATTTTTGTGGTAAAGCACGTCTTGATGCTTCTGTTTTTAGTTCATAAGTTGGTATCGTTACAATCACATCCACGTCTGGTATGTCGATATGTGCAACTGACGTTTCTTTCGAGACATCATTATAATATCCAGCGATTAAACCACCATAAATGGTCGGCGCAACATTATCAGGATGTCCTTCGATTTCAGTCGCTAATTGTAATACCTCATGTTTAGACAGTTGGATATCACCAAAATAATTTGCGATATATATAGCTCCTACTAAAGCAGAAGCTGACGAACCTAACCCTCTTGCCAATGGAATATCACTTCTCATTTCGATACATAAATTAGGCAAGTCAACACTATATTTAGAAGCAACTTGTTGTGCTACATGATAAATAAAGTTTGTTTCGTCAGTAGGCAATTGCTTAGATGCATCATCATGGAAAATATATTCCCATTTTGTCCCTGATGTTTCCTTTACAGACAGATGCAAAAATTTATCTAAAGCCATACCTATAGAATCAAAGCCAACTCCAAGGTTGGCTGTTGATGCAGGAATTGTTAACTCCAAAACATTCGACATGTTATAAAGCTCCTTTAATATAATCGATAATGCTATCTTTATCATTTGGCAATGGCTTTATCGGATTATCTAGTAGTGAAATAGCAGTATCAGGATCTTTTAATCCATTACCAGTTAAAATAGCAACTACTTTTTTACCTTGAGGTAATTTACCTTGTCTATGCAATTTAATTAAACCTGCAATAGAAGCATTACTCGCTGGTTCACTAAAGACACCTTCTTTAGTTGTCATTAACTGATATGCTTCTAGAATTTCATCATCAGTAACACTATCTATTAATCCATTTGATTCTTTAAGAGCATTAGTCGCCTTATCCCAACTAGCAGGATTACCAATTCGAATAGCAGTTGCAATCGTTTCAGGATTTTTAATGACTTTATTTTGAACAATTGGTGATGCGCCTTCAGCTTGGAAGCCAAACATTTTCGGCAATTGTGAACCTTTAGCTTCATGATATTCTTTAAAGCCTTTCCAATATGCAGTAATATTACCTGCATTACCTACAGGAATCGCTAAAATATCAGGTGCTTCACCGTCTAATTGTTGTACAATTTCAAATGAGCCTGTCTTTTGCCCTTCGATTCTAAATGGATTGACAGAGTTTACAAGCTCTATTTCGCCACTTTTTGCAATTTCTTTTACAATTTCTAAAGCTTCATCAAAGTTTCCTTCAATAGAAACGATTTCTGCACCATACATTACTGCTTGCGACAATTTACCTAATGCAATTTTACCTTCTGGTATTACGACGATAGCTTTTAAACCTGCTCTCGCTGCATATGCTGCTGCAGACGCTGATGTATTTCCAGTCGAAGCGCATATTACAATTTTCTTACCTTGCTCTTTTGCTTTTGTCACAGCCATTACCATACCGCGATCTTTAAATGAACCTGTCGGATTGGCACCTTCATACTTCACATATAAATCTATACCTAGTATTTTAGACATATTTTCACAATGAATGAGTGGTGTATTTCCCTCGTTCAATGTTAATTTTGGTGTATTTTCATTTACTGGTAAATGTGCTTTAAACTCTTCTACTAATCCTTGCCATCTTCTCATTATAATTAAACTCCTTCTACTGGGTATACTTTGTCAACTTCGTATCCATGCTTAGTGATTAATTCTTCCGGTGATGATTCCAATCCAACTATAACAGCGGCATATGATTGATTATCGTAATTTGCAACTCTTAATGATCGGTGAAATGGTAATATTGCCTTTAACTCATTTTCAAAATTTTCAATTGAACCTTTGACATGATTCACTACTACAAAGAAATTGGATTTTTCTTTAATATTAATTTCTGCATCTGAATCCATCATTTCCCGTGTTTTATCTGTCTTTATTTCAAAATGTGGTGGCAATGTGTGTAAATCTGATTCAAAGAATAATGCTACATTCAATAAATCACTGACAACGGCACTACCTGTTGCTAAACTGCCTGCTCCTTTTCCATAAAACATCGTGTCACCAACGGCATCACCAATGACATAAATCGCGTTATATTCATCCTCTACAGCTGCTAATTGATGCTTTTTATCAATTAACGTTGGTTCTACCGATGCATTAACTTTGCCATTTTCATATATTCCCTTACCAATCAATTTAATTTTATACCCCAGTTGATCGGCTACATTAATATCAGTTAAAGTTACGCCACTAATTCCTCTTCGTTTAACGTCGTTTAATTTAATGACTTGGTTAAATGATAAATATGATGTAATGACAACTTTACGCGCTGCATCTACCCCTTCTACATCATCAGTTGGATCCGCTTCAGCAAAACCAAGTCTTTTCGCTTCATCAAGTGCTTCCTCAAATGTCGTTTGCTCTTTAGTCATTTTAGATAAAATAAAATTAGAGGTACCATTTAAAATTCCCATAAATTTTGAAATATTATTCGCATTCAAACCATTATTTATGGCATTTACGATCGGAATACCACCTGCTACACTCGCTTCAAACTTTAAAGCTACACCATTTTCTTCTGCTAAATCTTCTAAAAGTTTAAGATGTACTGCTAATAAATCTTTATTTGCGGTAATAACATGTTTTTTATTTTTAAGTGCTGTTCTTAACCAATCTACAGTTGGTTCAATTCCTCCCATGACTTCAACGATAATATCTAATGAATCATCATTTAAAATTTCATTAACATCTTCAGTTAAATGATATTGGCTAATATTTAGCGGTCTCTTTTTAGATTTATCTCGAACAAGAATATGCTTTATGACAATATCTTTATTTAATGTATCTTGAATTTGCTGTCGGTTCTCTTCGATGATTTTAACAACACCAGATCCGACAGTACCTAATCC
>NZ_JACYVY010000009.1:0-58670 GCF_017151825.1 Staphylococcus sp. EG-SA-18 | reverse complement strand
GTGGTTACATGTATATTGTTATATAACAAATAATTTGGCATAACATTTTTGTTATATGAACACTTATTACTAGAGTGCCCATTGAACATACAGTATGATTAAATATCATGTTATGAAAGAAGGATATATTTTGACTGTTTTTAAAAATGAGCGCTTAAGCTGGTTACCATACATAGCTATTGTCATTTTGTTACACGTTATTGGGTTTAGTTTTTTATGGATTGCTGGAAAAGACCATCATATCTTATTTGGTATGGGGATTCTTGCATATACATTAGGTTTGCGTCATGCATTTGATGCAGATCACATTGCTGCAATAGATAATACGGTTCGCAAATTATTACAGCAACGCAAAGATCCATCTGGTGTGGGTTTCTATTTTTCAATTGGACATTCATCTGTCGTATTTTTAATGGCTGTTTTTTTAGGGGTATCTGTAAAATGGGCTAAAGATGAATTACCGCATTTCCAAGATATTGGTGGAACGATTGGTACACTAGTTTCAGGTTTCTTTTTAGTGCTTATCGGTGTGTTGAATCTAATTATTTTAATCTCTTTAATTAACTTGTTCGCTAAATTACGTCGTGAACACATTGAAGAAGCTGAAGTCGATGCATTACTTGAATCTAGAGGATTGGTTTCTCGATTTGTAGGACCTTATTTCAAATTAATCACGCGTAGTTGGCACGTATTGCCACTTGGCTTTTTATTTGGACTTGGTTTTGATACAGCTAGTGAAATTGCGTTACTCGCTCTTTCTTCAGGCGCATCACAACAAGCCATTTCGTTTATCGGAATCTTATCTTTACCAATTTTATTCGCATCAGGTATGAGTTTATTGGATACATTAGATGGTGTTGTAATGAAGTATGCCTATAATTGGGCATTCTTCAATCCTATTCGCAAAATCTATTACAATATAACGATTACTGCGATATCAGTCATGGCAGCATTAGTGATTGGGATGATTGAATTGCTACAAATTCTTGCTGATAAGCTAGATTTACATGGTGCGTTTTGGGCATTCATTGGTTCGATCGAATTTGATTATTTAGGCTATATTTTAGTTGCATTATTTTTAATTACTTGGCTTATTTCAAGTTTAATTTGGAAGTTTGGTCGCATAGAACACAAATGGTCTAAATAAAGTAACTTGTCTTGCAACTACCTTTGTATTGTTGCATTTTTAGACACCCTGCACACTTCTTCCATTATGCTACGCTCTCAGTAGTCATCTTTAAATCGTTTCTTTTAGAGATGACTTCATTTTGAGAGCGTATTTTTCTATTTAAAATGTATTTATCCAAAATTCAATGCTTTCGAATTTAAAATTTCAGTATTTCTGTTTAAAATTTAATTATAATCTTTAATACAGGAGGCGCTATGCTTATGAATATTGCGAAGTTAGAGAATTATTTACAAATTGATTCATCTCGTTATAATCGACCGAGTATTGAAGCATTAAATTATTATGCAACACGTTTTATGTTAACTGTACCTTTTGAAAATATTGATGTTCAAAATAGTAAGCCTATATCTATAAATATCGATGCACTTTTTAATAAAATTGTTCATGATAAACGTGGTGGTTTTTGTTATGAGTTAAATACATTTTTCAAAGCCTATTTACAACAAAAAGGATTTAATCCTGCATTAATGTCAGCTACTATTCACACACCCGGTGGCGGTCGTAGTCTGAACGGTTCACATGCTTCACTTGTTGTTTCTATAAATGATGTATTCTATGTAACTGATGTTGGCTTTGGAGACTTACCTATACATGCCATTCCTATTACTTCATCTGAGCATACACAACCAATTACTGATATCAGTGGTACATTCCGCGCTATTTTTAACAACGAAGACAAGGATATTTTCTATGTTCAAAAATTCGAAAATGATCATTGGCATACAAAATATGAAGCTGAATTCAAACCTAAACAAATAGAAGATTTTAATAGCAACATCGAATATAATCAAACCAACCCAGATTCAATATTTGTACAGCATTTATTAATTACAATGCCACAATCATTTGGCCGTGCTACAATGTCTGAAAATCATTTAACTTTAACAAGGAATGGTAGCTCAGAAAAGTTAGCTGTCACTAAAAATAACTATAAACATTTTTTAGAAAAATATTTTGGACTAGATATAACTATTAATCGTATTGAAAAACAATAATAGTAAAATATAAAAATATGGGCGTATCTTACTTATTGTAGGTAGCGCCCCGTTTTTATGCTTCATAAACACAACAAAAAGGATATGACACAAACTTCATGTCACACCCTTCTTTTGAACCGCTTCATTTTACTTAAGCAAGTGCATCTACAACATAAATGACACCTACGAATACAAATGCAATAGCAATCATCGTCGAAATAAAGACGATACCCATTAATGGATTAAATAATAAAATGACACCGAAAACAATACCTAATAAATTAAAAATCACTGAAATTAGTTTTAAGCTACCACTACCCGTAAACGTAAATAATCCTGCAATAGAACTAAAAATAAACCAGAATGCAAACATGTAGATAAAAAATGCCGAGCTAGCGCCAACATTAAAAATGACAATAAGACCAAAGAGAATATCTACAATCCCCATAAACAGAATCCAATTTTGGTTACCACCTACTAAAGCTTTTGCTTTTCTACGGTAAATGATTTGAATCACACCGTTAATTAATACAAACAGTCCAATCAACCAGGTAATAGCATAAAAATTTTCAATTGGAAATGTAAAAATAACGACTGCCAACATTAATAATAATACACCCATTATTAAACTAGACCATTTAATACCTTGGTTTCCTTTTGCCATAACAATCAATTCCTTTCAAATAAAGCCCTCTTTTAATTTTTACAAAAAATTTATTATACAATAATTAAATTCCCTTTTCTCAATTTACACAAACATCATCACTTAGAAAGCACCATTGCTTTTGTCTAATATGTACGATGAATCTGTATCCTCACTCAAAAATCTACTACGTAGCGATAGCTTTCAACTCTGTAAGGTTCAAACATTGAATTGTAAGTTTAGATAAAGGCTACTACTCCAAACATTATTTAAAATGAAATTAAATACAAAAGGAGTGAGACTATGACAATATTATCAGTGCAACATGTTTCAAAAACATACGGTAAAAAGCACACATTTCAAGCACTTAAAGATATTAACTTTGACATACAAAAAGGCGAATTCGTTGCGATTATGGGGCCTTCTGGATCAGGTAAGACAACCTTATTAAATGTACTAAGTTCAATTGACCAAATTTCTAGCGGTAGCGTGATTGCTAACGGACAAGAGCTTAATAAACTTAATCAAAAAGCACTTGCCAAATTCCGTAAAGAATCATTAGGTTTCATCTTCCAAGATTACAGTATTCTGCCGACATTAACTGTTAAAGAAAACATTATGTTACCTTTATCTGTTCAAAAAATGTCGAAGGCAACAATGGAAGAAAATTACAAAGCGATCACGACAGCATTAGGTATTTATGACCTAGGAAATAAATACCCTAGCGAATTATCTGGTGGTCAACAACAAAGAACTGCAGCAGCGAGAGCATTTGTTCACAAACCACAAATCATATTTGCAGATGAGCCAACAGGCGCACTCGACTCGAAAAGTGCAAATGACTTATTACAACGTTTGGAAGAAATGAATAAATCGTTTGATACAACTATTGTCATGGTTACACATGATCCGGTTGCAGCAAGTTTTGCAGAACGTGTCATCATGCTAAAAGATGGCCAAATTCATACACAACTTTATCAGGAAGGACGTTCTAAACAGGCCTTTTATGAAGACATTGTACATCTTCAATCAGTATTAGGTGGTGTCTCAAATGACATTTAACCATATCGTTTTCAAAAATTTACGCCAAAACTTAAAACATTATGCAATGTATTTATTTTCATTATTTTTTAGCATCGTCTTATATTTCAGTTTTACAACCTTACAGTTTACTAAAGGTGTAAATAATGACGACTCGATGGCCATCATTAAGAAAGGTGCTTTAGTCGGATCAATATTTTTATTTATCATTATTGTCATCTTTTTAATGTATGCCAATCATTTATTCGTGAAACGTCGTACACGTGAATTTGCGCTATTTCAGTTGATTGGTTTAACACGACAAAACATTTTGAAAATGTTAGCACTTGAACAAATGATTGTATTTTTAATCACAGGTGTTGTCGGTGTATTATGTGGCATTGCAGGTGCACAATTATTGCTTTCCATAGTATCTAAATTGATGTCGTTATCGATTAACTTATCGATACATTTCGAACCTATGGCCCTTGTTTTAACTATTTTCATGCTAATTATTGCGTATGTACTGATTTTATTTCAAAGTGCTTTATTTCTAAAAAGACGTAGTATCTTATCAATGATGAAAGACTCAATTAAAACTGATGTTACAACTGCGAAAGTTACAGTTATAGAAGTCATTTCAGGCGTATTAGGTATTGCTATGATTGCACTAGGCTATTATATGGCGACAGAAATGTTTGGAACATTTAAAGCACTAACTATGGCTATGACATCACCGTTTATCATTTTATTTTTAACGGTAGTAGGCGCCTATTTATTCTTCAGAAGTTCCGTGTCACTAATTTTTAAAACTTTGAAAAAATCTAAAAATGGACGCGTATCTATTACAGATGTTGTATTTACATCGTCTATTATGTACCGAATGAAGAAAAATGCGATGTCTTTAACTATCATTGCAATTATTTCTGCAGTTACAGTAACTGTATTGTGTTTCGCGGCATTATCTAAATCAAATACAGATCAAACCCTTACATCTATGGCACCAAATGAATTTAACGTGGTCGCTACTCAAGATGCTAAACAATTTGAAACTAAACTAAGCCAACAACAAATTACATTTTCTAAAAATGCTTACGAAACTATTACTGTAGATAATGTTAAAGATCAGGTTATTACTTTGGAAAATGGTAGCGATTCAGGTCGCACGAATTCTATTTTAAGTGCAAATAACAAGTTAACAGGCAACAATGCCATCATTACAAATACAAAATCGCTGCCTAACATTATTAATATCCATTTAAACAAAGATTTAGTAGTAAAAGGTACTAAGAATGAAACTTTCCGTGTTACACAAGAAGACAAAGGTAAGGTTTATCCTTTAAATCTAAGCTTCAACTCACCTGTCATCGAAGTAAGTCCTGAAAAGTATCAGCAGTTGAAAACACAAAATAACGTTCATACTTTTTATGGATATGATATTAAACAAACATCACAAAAGGAAAAAGCTCAAACAATTGCAAAACAGTTTGGAGACAAAGTCATCACGTATGATGAAATGAAAAAAGAGGTCGATGCTACTAACGGTATTCTAATATTTGTTACATCATTTTTAGGATTAGCATTTTTAGTAGCAGCTGGATGTATTATTTATATTAAACAAATGGATGAAACTGAGGATGAACTAAGTAACTTCAGAATATTAAAACGCATAGGCTTTACGCATACAGATATGCTTAAGGGATTATTATTAAAAATTACTTTCAACTTCGGTTTACCATTATTGATTGCTATATTACATGCAGTATTCGCCGCAATAGCATTTATGAAATTGATGGGTAATATTTCCTTCATGCCGGTTATTGTAGTAATTGTTGTATACACACTCATTTACATTACTTTTGCTTTAATTGCTTTTGTACATTCAAACAAATTGATTAAGAAAACCATTTAACACTTATGATTAAAAGATGCTTCATTGAGATTTTGATTTTAAGCAATGCAGTATAACTATTAACTGATTTATAAAAAAGGAGAGATTGAATCATGAAATTTAGAGAATTAGTAAAACAATCATACGAGGATTTGAAAAATTTGACTGTAACTTGGTATAACGTCATTGCTTTAGCAATGATTGTTATTGTCTTAAGCGTAGTTACAACACCAATTATAGGTATTCCAGCTGGTTTATTAGGTGGCGCCTATTATTTAAAACGTCGTGAAGAAAAAGGCAAGTAAGCACATTCCATCGGTATAGAACATTGCTATGACCTTTCAAGTCAGATTTTAATATCAACAAGTAGCGTTTATCGCTGCTTGTTTTTTATGGATTGCTTATAAAATCATCATGTTTAAACGATATGTCACTTTGAAAACTAGCAAACACCATAAAAGACTACAATTTTTTTATTTTTATAAACCCCTTTAAATCAACGTTTCTAAGGTTTTTAAAAATCTTTTTTAATTTATTTTCAAAAAACACTGTACATTATGCCAATATGAGCGTATAGTTGGTCTTACGTAATAAAAGCTCGTGAATTAAATTGTAGTGTATTTGTTTAGAATATCCTCTTTTTTAGTTATGAATTTGTTACAAATATTAAGTGCAAAAGCACATGGAGGTTTTCTATATGAATAACGGTACAGTAAAATGGTTTAACGCAGAAAAAGGTTTTGGTTTCATCGAACAAGAAAATGGCGGAGACGTATTCGTACATTTCTCAGGTATCGCTAGCGATGGCTACAAAACTTTAGAAGAAGGTCAAAAAGTTACTTTCGAAATCACTGAAGGTCAACGTGGAGACCAAGCAGTTAACGTACAAACTGTTTAATCTTACAAAATAAAACGACTCATTATAAATGAATCGCTTTGATTACCAACAAGGTTCTAAATCTTGTTGGTATTTTTTTATGCTATTTTGGATAATATGAGACAATACGATGATGATTTATAAAAACTTATTTGCCAAATACACACTAAGGAAAATTATGAGGCTGAGTATACCAATTACTGATATAATAGAAAGCGCATTTGTCATCGTATTTCTAGCTTTAGTCGTTTGTACTTCACTAGGATCTTTTCCATTCATAAAAGCAACAATTCGATCGTAGTTGTCCATTTTATGCACTTTTTTTAAATCTTCTATTTTCATAGATGCATAAAAACCTATTCCCAAAATGATTGCCACCGTTACACCCCAAGTCCAATTCCAATAAACAACTAAAGGTCCCATTAAAATTGCAGCTAATGTCATGAAAATAAGCATCACATATGTCCATAAGTTAAGACTTCGTTGCGCTTTAATATCAGGTACAAATGGAATGGTCCCTTTTACTAAATCATCTAAAGTTACATTGAACAATTCGCACATCATTAATAAGTTATGTATGTCTGGTAAGCTTTTGTCATTTTCCCAATTAGAAATACTCTGCCTAGATACATATAACTTTTCAGCAAGATATTCTTGTGAATAACCATCTCGTTCCCTATATTTTTTAATTTGTTTACTCAGATTCAATTACATACGCCTCCAGTCAATTAGTACAATCATTACAATCAGACTATCAGATAAACTTAGTTAAAGTCACCTTTATGATTGACTAAATGTTTTGACATACGACAACATCAGGGTTTGAAGACTTCCTCAAGACAGACCTGTATGATTACGCGCTTGTAATTTTCTCAATGCCAACTTGAATTTCATTTATTAATGATGCAACTTTTCCATGCTATTCAATGCTTGCGAAGTTAGTCCTATTTAAGAGATTACGTTCACACTATTTACTATTCGATTTTCCAGCTTTCCAACTATGCTTTTCTAATCTTTTTTGTGCTATAAATTCTACTGCTTCAAAAATACATACTGCACTGATGAACCAGCTTAGGAAACCAACAACAATGCTAATCAACCACATGTGCGTCATATGTAACATCATCCATGTAACTAAAATACAAACTAATACCCCTGTCATACCAAACACTGCGCCACGACTTACATGCACAGCGACTTTATCACCATATTGCATACCTGTAATAAACATAGACACTAAAAATACTGCCGGAAACGTTGCAAATATACCGCCAAATTCTTTCCAAGGTAGTGTTACAGATACAATATAACTTAATAATACTGCAAATCCCCCCACAAAAAATTTCATTAATGTTAATTTCATGATGTTCTGCCTCCAAAAATTTATTACTTAATAACTGAATACAACTAATTATCACGCATTTTCCAAACTATAAATGTCTAATACTGAATATTGCAAGGGAAATAACAAACCAACAAACAACTGTGAATATTGCGCCTTTCCGATAACCTTTATGCTTAATATAGAGAGATGTCAAAAATACAGTTAATATACAAGACAGAATACCGACAATTGCTCCAGTACTAAGATTCATCGACATCTCCACTAATTGTGTACCACGATGATCCAAAGCTAATGCGATAATAGCCGCAAGAAAGACTGCCGGCATAGTAGCTATAATACCTCCTAACTTACCACCTACCTTATCAGCAATAATTGAAGCTAATGCAACAGCGATACCACCAATGACAAAATGAAGTATTGCACTTCCAATTGAAAACATCTTCAACGTACCTTTCTATAATTAATTCAATACAAAACGTATCATTCACACAAAGTGTAAAACTTAAATTTTCTACTGTAAAGGCAACTCAAGCGATGTTCATAAAGCTTTCATGATACTTTCATAAACTAGCAATAAAGGGTTCAAATGAAGGTATATCCAGCTCAAATTATTGAAAATTACCATTAACTGTAATTTTCAAATCAACATATAAATATAAATTTTTATGTTTCACGTAAAACAAAAAAAGACAAAGCTGTTATGATCTTAGCTTTGTCTTTTATGTGTTAGTCATCATGTATACGACATCCTACTACTAACGTTTATATATTCGAATTTTTATTTCATAATAATCTTCATGATCTTTGTCTTTATGCTCAACATGTAGTCCTGTTTGTTGAATCGCTTGGATACTTTTGCCTACCTCATCTCGTGCTTGAGTGACATCTTGTGCAAAGCGAAGGTTTTGTGCTTTGACTTTTTCGGGCCCAGTTTTTTGGCGTACTCTATCTTCAGTCTGTTTCACATTTAGTTTTTGTGCAATGACTTGCTCAATCAACGCTTCTTGTTCACTATCAGACAATGATAATACCGCTCTCGCATGGCGTTCAGTAATTTTACCTTCTCTTAAGCGAAGTAGTACTTTCGGCGCCAACTTCAATAAACGCAACTTATTTGCAATAAAGCTTTGACTTTTACCTAAACTTTTTGCCAATTCACTTTGCGTTGTATCACCAATTTCCAATAATTTCTTATAGGCTTCCGCTTCTTCAACAACAGACAAATTTTCTCTTTGAATATTCTCAATTAATGCAACAACAGCCGTCTCTTCATCATCCATATCACGAATAATAACGTCTGCTTGAGGTAAATTTAGTGATTGTATTGCTCTAAATCGGCGCTCTCCAGCAATAATTTCAAACATATCTTCTTCAATCGGTCTTACAACAATAGGCTGTAATAAACCATGTTCATGTATTGATTCAGCAAGTTCTTTAATTTTATTTGGTTCAAACACCTGTCTTGGTTGATAACGGTTGGGAACGATACGTTCAATTTGAATGGATTCAACATTACTATTGCGATCTTCTTCAATATGTCCAATGATGTCATCTTTGTTTTTCAAACCAAATAATTTTGAAAAAGGTTTTTTCATTATCCATTCGCTCCTTTTATGTTAGTTGTAAAGGATTATGCATTATTTTTCAAGTAAAGGAGTCTTATTAGGCGTCCCTGGTTTTCTTGGATACTTTTTCGGCGTCTGTCTTTTTTTATCAATAATGAACATCTGGCGCTCTCCAGCATCTTCTGGCAATTCGAAAGTATGTGTTTCTGTAACATTACCACCTAACACACTAATTGCAAATTTTGCTTCTTCTAATTCTTCTTCACCTTTTGAAGATTTTAATGCAACAAACTGTCCACCTTTTTTAACTAGCGGTAAACACAATTCACTTAACACGGATAATCTAGCTACTGCTCTTGCAGTAACAACATCATAAGACTCCCTGTAGACACCCTTACCAAATGTTTCTGCTCTATCGTGTATAAAGCTGACATCCTGTAATTGTAATTCTGACGCTAAATGGTTTAAAAATTGAATACGCTTATTTAATGAATCAACAATCGTCACTTTTAACTGCGGAAACATTATTTTTAACGGAATACTTGGAAAACCAGCTCCAGCGCCTACATCACATATACTTATAGGCTGATTAAAATCAAAATAAAAACTAGGTGCAATGGAATCATAAAAATGTTTCAAATATACATCGTGTTCATCTGTAATACTTGTCAAATTCATCTTTTCATTCCATTCAACAAGTAAACGATAATATGTTTGAAACTGTTGTTTTTGAGTCTCAGTTAATTGAATATTATGTTCTTTTAATTGTTCTGCTAACCATTCTACAGTCATTAGTCACTCACCCTTTGGAGTTTACCTTGTTCTAAGTAAATCAATAATATAGATATGTCTGCTGGATTTACCCCTGATATTCTAGAAGCTTGTGCAATATTTAAAGGTTTTACTTCTGATAATTTTTCTCGCGCTTCAGTCGCCAAACTATCAATCTTACTATAATCTAAGTCTTCTGGAATTTTCTTCTCTTCCATACGCTTAACTTTCTCAACTTGTTGTAGTGATTTATTGATATAACCTTCATATTTTGTTTGTATTTCTACTTGTTCTTCAACATCTGCATTCAATTGATGTTCTTCTTCTAAAATTTCTAAAATTATATCGTAAGTCATTTCAGGTCTGCGTAATAAATCGATAGCTAAAATACCATCTTTTAAGCGAGAACCACCATGTTGTTCAATAATCGCTTGCGTATGTTCGTTTGGTTTAATACGAATATCTGATAAACGCTTAATTTCCGCATCAATTTGCTGACGTTTTTCATTAAAACGTGCATATCGTTCTTCAGAAATCATACCAAGTTCATATCCCATATCCGTCAATCTCAAATCAGCATTATCATGACGTAGTAACAAACGATATTCTGCACGTGATGTTAGTAAACGATAAGGTTCATTAGTACCTTTAGTTACAAGATCATCGATTAAGACACCAATATATGCATCTGAACGACTTAATATCTTTTCGCCTGTGTTTAACACTTTACCTGCAGCGTTAATACCTGCCATCAATCCTTGTCCTGCTGCTTCTTCATAACCAGATGTACCATTAATTTGACCTGCAGTATATAAGTTTTTAATCATTTTCGTTTCAAGTGTAGGCCATAACTGCGTTGGCACAATCGCATCATATTCAATTGCGTAGCCGGCACGCATCATATCTGCTTTTTCAAGACCTGGTATCGTCTCTAACATTTGACGTTGCACATGTTCAGGAAGACTTGTAGACAATCCTTGCACATATACTTCATTTGTATTACGACCTTCAGGCTCTAAGAAAAGTTGATGTCGCGGCTTATCATTAAATCGAACAAATTTATCTTCAATTGAAGGGCAATAACGTGGCCCGGTTCCTTTAATCATCCCTGAATACATTGCAGATAGATGTAAATTATCATCGATAACTTTGTGTGTTTCAGCATTAGTATACGTTAGCCAACATGGCAATTGATCTAATATATATTCTGTTGTTTCAAAGCTGAATGCACGACCTACATCGTCACCTGGTTGTATTTCAGTCTTCGAATAGTCAATTGTTTTTGAATTTACACGCGGTGGTGTACCTGTTTTAAAACGAACAATATCAAAACCAAGTTCTCTTAAATTGTCTGATAATGTGATTGATGGTAATTGGTGATTTGGTCCACTTGAATACTTCATATTACCTAAAATGATTTCACCACGTAAAAATGTTCCCGTTGTAATAATTACTGCTTTAGATAAATACTCTGTACCAATATTTGTACGTACACCTTTAACTTCATTATCTTCTATAATAAGTTCGTCTACCATACCTTGCATTATATGCAAATTTTCTTCATCTTCAATCACGCGTTTCATTTCTTGTTGATAAAGTACTTTATCTGCTTGCGCTCTTAGTGCTCTTACAGCAGGTCCTTTACCTGTATTTAACATTCTCATTTGAATGTGTGTTTTATCGATTGTTTTTGCCATTTGTCCACCTAAAGCATCAATTTCACGAACAACGATACCTTTAGCTGGTCCACCTACAGATGGGTTACATGGCATAAATGCAATATTATCTAAATTTATTGTTAGCATTAATGTTTTAGCACCACGTCTTGCAGATGCTAAACCTGCTTCTACACCTGCATGTCCCGCACCTATAACGATTACATCATATTCTTGAACCACAATATAAACCTCCTTATTTGATATCTTACTAGCCTTCTTAAGACGGTATTCCGTCTATTTCAATTACTATTTACCTAAGCAGAATTGACTGAATAACTGATCGATGAGTTCATCACTTGCAGTCTCACCAATAATTTCTCCTAATATTTCCCAAGTTCTAGTTAAATCAATTTGTACCATATCCATAGGCACACCAGATTCTGCTGCATCAATCGCATCTTGTATCGTTTGTCTTGCTTGTTTTAATAATGAAATATGTCTTGAATTAGAAACATAAGTCATATCTTGATTTTGTACTTCTCCACCAAAGAACAAATCTCGAATTTGTATTTCTAATTCATCAATACCTTCTTGTTTTAACATTGAAGTTTGAATTAATGGCGTATCACCTATCATATCTTTAACTTCATTAATATCTATGTTTTGCTCTAAATCCATTTTATTAACAATTACGATTACATCTTCATTTTTAACCACTTCATATAATGTGTAATCTTCTTGAGTCAATGCTTCGTTATTGTTTAATACAAATAAAATTAAGTCTGCTTGGCTAAGAGCCTTTCTAGAGCGTTCAACACCAATCTTCTCTACTATATCTTCTGTCTCGCGTATACCAGCAGTATCAACTAATCTTAATGGCACGCCACGAACATTGACGTACTCTTCTAAGACATCTCTTGTAGTACCTGCTACCTCAGTTACAATCGCTTTATTATCTTGTATTAAATTATTTAACATCGATGATTTACCTACGTTTGGTTTACCAACAATAACTGTAGATAAACCTTCACGCATAATTTTACCCTGCGCACCGGTATCTAATAAACGATTAATTTCCTGTTTGATTTCTTTAGACTGCTCTAAAAGAAATTCAGTAGTCGCATCTTCAACATCATCGTATTCAGGATAATCAATATTCACTTCCACTTGAGCGAGTATCTCTAATATAGATTGACGTTGTTTTTTGATTAAGTCACTTAGACGACCTTCAATTTGATTCATCGCAACTTTAGAAGCTCTATCTGTTTTCGAGCGAATAAAGTCCATAACTGCTTCAGCTTGAGATAAATCAATACGACCATTCAAAAAGGCACGTTTTGTAAATTCACCTGGCTCAGCCATTCTAGCGCCATATGTCATAGTAAGTTCCAGCACTCTATTAATCGTTAAAATACCACCATGACAATTAATTTCTATAATATCTTCGCGTGTAAATGTTTTTGGCGCTCTTAACACAGACACCATAACTTCTTCAACCACTTCTTTAGACTCTGGATCAATAATATGACCGTAATTAATCGTATGTGATGGAACATCATTTAAAAGATGTTTTCCTTTATATAATTTGTCAGCAATTTCAACGGCTTGCGGTCCAGACAATCGAACAATTCCAATTGCCCCTTCACCCATTGGTGTTGAAATACTCGTAATTGTATCTAAATCCATATTGCTACTCGCCTCCTTCAACGATGTGAATACATTTTAAAGTAAGTTATTATAACCCTAAGGTCAGTCTTACGTTTGTCTGAGGTAAGACTTCGGGATGCGTTGAGTGGTTAATGTTTTCCTTCCCCTACCCTATCCTTACTTAATCTTTTTATTAAAAACTTTGGCAATTTTAAGTACGTGCTCAAGACTATTCTGTATTTGTAAAGTCGTCATATCTTTAGCTGGCTGTCTTGCTATTACAATAATATCTTTGGCCAATATATGCGACTTATGTACTTTGAAATTTTCACGTATTGCTCTTTTAATCTTGTTTCTTAACACTGCATTACCTAGTTTTTTAGAAACACTAATACCTAAGCGAAAATGGTCTATTTCTTTATTATTACAAGTGTATACAACAAATTGTCTGTTGGCTACAGAATGACCTTTTTTATATATTCTCTGAAAATCTGCATTCTTTTTAATTCGGTAAGCTTTTTCCAATAACATCACTCGCTTATTTATCGTTTTTATTTGAAGCTATATTTAAACTTCTATTGAGCTTATAACATAAATTTCTATTTATTCTTAATTTAAACGAAAAAAAAGATCACTGATGAGTCAGTGATCTTATGCAGATAAAACTTTACGGCCTTTACGACGACGGCGCGCTAAAACTTTACGGCCATTTTTTGTGCTCATGCGTTTTCTGAAACCATGAACTTTACTATGTTTACGTTTATTTGGTTGATAAGTACGTTTTACCATGCAAAACACCTCCATCTTTATACAGTTATCTAATATACCAGATTATGCAGACTCTGATCACTTTAATAGATAAGATTTTGCGTTTCTTAGATTAAAATTCTCGTATTAGCTCATTGATTATCTAGTCATAATTCAAGCAACTACTACAATATAACAAAATCCTTTTTATAACGCAAGTTCATTTTATACTACTGCTCAATTTTTTTACTTTTATCGATTAAAGATAGAAATACACGATGCGAGCAATCAAATTTCATAACATCACCATGAGTTTGGTCCGAAGCATGAGTGTTTACAATGTTTGAATACCTTATACAGTTCTTATACATACTTTATAAATTATTTCCCAAGCTGTTTTGATACACTCACTAACAGATATTCTATAGAAGGAAAAGTTATCCACTTATGCACATTTATAGTTTTCAGAATTGTGGATAATTAGAAATTACACACAAAGTTATACTATTTTTAGCAACATATTCACAGGTATTTGACATATAGAGAACTGAAAAAGTATAATTGTGTGGATAAGTCGTCCAACTCATGATTTTATAAGGATTTATTTATTGATATTTACATAAAAATACTGTGCATAACTAATAAACAGGATAAAGTTATCCACCGATTGTTATTAACTTGTGGATAATTATTAACATGGTGTGTTTAGAAGTTATCCACGGCTGTTATTTTTGTGTATAACTTAAAAATTTAAGAAAGATGGAGTAAATTTATGTCGGAAAAAGAAATTTGGGAAAAAGTGCTTGAAATTGCTCAAGAAAAATTATCAGCTGTAAGTTACTCAACTTTCCTAAAAGATACTGAGCTTTACACGATTAAAGATGGTGAAGCTATCGTATTATCGAGTATTCCTTTTAATGCAAATTGGTTAAATCAACAATATGCTGAAATTATCCAAGCAATCTTATTTGATGTTGTAGGCTATGAAGTTAAACCTCACTTTATTACTACTGAAGAATTAGCAAATTATAGTAATAATGAAACTGCTACTCCAAAAGAAACAACAAAACCTTCTACTGAAACAACTGAGGATAATCATGTGCTTGGTAGAGAGCAATTCAATGCCCATAACACATTTGACACTTTTGTAATCGGACCTGGTAACCGCTTTCCACATGCAGCAAGTTTAGCTGTAGCCGAAGCACCAGCCAAAGCGTACAATCCATTATTTATCTATGGAGGGGTTGGTTTAGGAAAAACCCATTTAATGCATGCCATTGGTCATCATGTTTTAGATAATAATCCAGATGCCAAAGTGATTTACACATCAAGTGAAAAATTCACAAATGAATTTATTAAATCAATTCGTGATAACGAAGGTGAAGCTTTCAGAGAAAGATATCGTAATATCGACGTCTTATTAATCGATGATATTCAGTTCATACAAAACAAGGTACAAACACAAGAAGAATTTTTCTATACTTTTAATGAATTGCATCAGAATAACAAGCAAATAGTTATTTCGAGTGATCGACCACCAAAGGAAATTGCACAATTAGAAGACCGATTACGTTCACGCTTTGAATGGGGGCTAATTGTTGATATTACGCCACCAGATTATGAAACTCGAATGGCAATTTTGCAGAAGAAAATTGAAGAAGAAAAATTAGATATTCCACCAGAAGCTTTAAATTATATAGCAAATCAAATTCAATCTAATATTCGTGAATTAGAAGGTGCATTAACACGTTTACTTGCATATTCACAATTATTAGGAAAACCAATTACAACTGAATTAACTGCTGAAGCTTTAAAAGATATCATTCAAGCACCAAAATCTAAAAAGATTACCATCCAAGATATTCAAAAAATTGTAGGCCAGTACTATAATGTTAGAATTGAAGATTTCAGTGCAAAAAAACGTACAAAGTCAATTGCATATCCGCGTCAAATAGCTATGTACTTGTCTAGAGAGCTTACAGATTTCTCATTACCTAAAATTGGTGAAGAATTTGGTGGGCGTGATCATACGACCGTCATTCATGCTCATGAAAAAATATCTAAAGATTTAAAAGAAGATCCTATTTTTAAACAAGAAGTAGAGAATCTTGAAAAAGAAATAAGAAATGTATAAGTAGGAAACTTTGGGAAATGTAATCTGTTATATAACAGCACTAATGATAACAATCATTTTTTACATTTCTATATGCTAATGTGGCAAGATGAGCAAAACTCATTTTGTGGATAATGTTTAAAAGTCATACACACCATACACAAGTTATCAACATGTGTATAACTTCGCCAAATCTATGTTTTTAAGACTTATCCACCAATCCACAGCACCTACTACTATTACTAAGAACTTAAAACCTATATAATTATATATAAACGACTGGAAGGAGTTTTAATTAATGATGGAATTCACTATTAAAAGAGATTATTTTATTACACAATTAAATGACACATTAAAAGCTATTTCACCAAGAACAACATTACCTATATTAACTGGTATCAAAATCGATGCGAAAGAACATGAAGTTATATTAACTGGTTCAGACTCTGAAATTTCAATAGAAATCACTATTCCTAAAACTGTAGATGGCGAAGATATTGTCAATATTTCAGAAACAGGCTCAGTAGTACTTCCTGGACGATTCTTTGTTGATATTATAAAAAAATTACCTGGTAAAGATGTTAAATTATCTACAAATGAACAATTCCAGACATTAATTACATCAGGTCATTCTGAATTTAATTTAAGTGGCTTAGATCCAGATCAATATCCTTTATTACCTCAAGTTTCTAGAGATGACGCAATTCAATTGTCGGTAAAAGTGCTTAAAAACGTGATTGCACAAACAAATTTTGCAGTGTCCACCTCAGAAACACGCCCAGTACTAACTGGTGTGAACTGGCTTATACAAGAAAATGAATTAATATGCACAGCGACTGACTCACACCGCTTGGCTGTAAGAAAGTTGCAGTTAGAAGATGTTTCTGAAAACAAAAATGTCATCATTCCAGGTAAGGCTTTAGCTGAATTAAATAAAATTATGTCTGACAATGAAGAAGACATTGATATCTTCTTTGCTTCAAACCAAGTTTTATTTAAAGTTGGAAATGTGAACTTTATTTCTCGATTATTAGAAGGACATTATCCTGATACAACACGTTTATTCCCTGAAAACTATGAAATTAAATTAAGTATAGACAATGGGGAGTTTTATCATGCGATTGATCGTGCCTCTTTATTAGCACGTGAAGGTGGTAACAACGTTATTAAATTAAGTACAGGTGATGACGTTGTTGAATTATCTTCTACATCACCAGAAATTGGTACTGTAAAAGAAGAAGTTGATGCAAACGATGTTGAAGGTGGTAGCCTGAAAATTTCATTCAACTCTAAATATATGATGGATGCTTTAAAAGCAATCGATAATGATGAGGTTGAAGTTGAATTCTTCGGTACAATGAAACCATTTATTCTAAAACCAAAAGGTGACGACTCGGTAACGCAATTAATTTTACCAATCAGAACTTACTAAAAATAAATATAAATAAAGGATGACGTGATTAATTAAAACGTCATCCTTTATTTTTTGGCAAAAATAATTCTAGATGCGTATGTAAAATAAATTTGGCAGCATTTTAAACAGCAAATAAAAGACGCCAATTAAATTTATGACAAATATATCCAAAATTTAATAAGTGTGCTTATATGCCCTTTAAATTTAAAATTTTAATAGTCAATAACAAGTTGAATATAAAAGTTAAACGCCGTTAAATAGCGTTAAAAAATTGAAAATGACAGTATTGCCAAAAAATAAGAATTAATTATTTATATGTAAACGGTTTCTACCTCTATTTTAAATGAAATTTGTGACAAAAAAAGGTATAATATATTAATGACATACAAAGAAATGGAGTGATTATTTTGGTTCAAGAAGTTGTAGTAGAAGGAGACATTAATTTAGGTCAATTTCTAAAAACAGAAGGGATTATTGAATCTGGTGGTCAAGCAAAATGGTTCTTGCAAGACGTTGAAGTATTAATTAATGGAGTGCGTGAAACACGTCGCGGTAAAAAGTTAGAACATCAAGATCGTATAGATATCCCAGAATTACCTGAAGATGCTGGTTCTTTCTTAATCATTCATCAAGGTGAACAATGAAGTTAAATACACTCCAATTAGAAAATTATCGTAACTATGATGAGGTTACGTTGAAATGTCATCCTGACGTGAATATCCTCATTGGAGAAAATGCACAAGGAAAGACAAATTTACTTGAATCAATTTATACCTTAGCTTTAGCAAAAAGTCATAGAACGAGTAATGATAAGGAACTCATACGTTTTAATGCTGATTATGCTAAAATAGAAGGTGAGCTTAGTTATAGACACGGCACGATGCCATTAACAATGTTTATAACTAAAAAAGGTAAACAAGTCAAAGTGAATCACTTAGAGCAAAGTCGTCTAACTCAATATATTGGACACCTCAATGTGGTTCTATTTGCGCCAGAAGATTTGAATATTGTAAAAGGCTCTCCTCAAATAAGACGACGCTTTATAGATATGGAGTTGGGCCAAATTTCTGCTGTTTACTTAAATGATTTAGCTCAATACCAACGTATTTTAAAGCAAAAGAATAATTACTTAAAGCAGTTACAATTAGGCCAAAAAAAGGACTTAACAATGTTGGAAGTATTAAATCAGCAGTTTGCTGAATATGCAATGAAAGTAACTGATAAACGTGCACATTTTATTCAAGAGCTAGAGTCGTTAGCTAAACCGATTCATGCTGGTATCACAAATGATAAAGAAGCGTTGTCGCTGAATTATTTACCTAGTCTTAAATTTGATTATGCTCAAAATGAAGCGGCACGACTTGAAGAAATTATGTCTATTCTTAGCGATAATATGCAAAGAGAAAAAGAACGAGGCATTAGCTTATTCGGACCACATCGAGATGATATAAGTTTTGATGTGAATGGCATGGATGCTCAAACATATGGTTCTCAAGGACAGCAACGTACAACGGCTTTGTCCATTAAATTAGCTGAAATTGAGTTAATGAATATCGAAGTTGGGGAATATCCCATCTTATTATTAGACGATGTACTCAGTGAATTAGATGATTCGCGTCAAACGCATTTATTAAGTACGATTCAGCATAAAGTACAAACATTTGTCACTACGACATCTGTAGATGGTATTGATCATGAAATCATGAATAACGCTAAATTGTATCGTATTAATCAAGGTGAAATTATAAAGTAACAGAAAGCGATGGTGACTGCATTGTCAGATGTAAACAACACGGATAATTATGGTGCTGGGCAAATACAAGTATTAGAAGGTTTAGAAGCAGTACGTAAAAGACCAGGTATGTATATAGGATCGACTTCAGAGAGAGGTTTGCACCATTTAGTGTGGGAAATTGTCGATAATAGTATCGATGAAGCATTAGCTGGTTATGCAAATCAAATTGAAGTTGTTATTGAAAAAGATAACTGGATTAAAGTAACGGATAACGGACGTGGTATCCCAGTTGATATTCAAGAAAAAATGGGACGTCCAGCTGTCGAAGTTATTTTAACTGTTTTACATGCTGGTGGTAAATTTGGCGGTGGCGGATACAAAGTATCTGGTGGTTTACATGGTGTTGGTTCATCAGTTGTAAACGCATTGTCACAAGACTTAGAAGTATATGTACACAGAAATGAGACTATATATCATCAAGCATATAAAAAAGGTGTACCTCAATTTGACTTAAAAGAAGTTGGCACAACTGATAAGACAGGTACTGTCATTCGTTTTAAAGCAGATGGAGAAATCTTCACAGAGACAACTGTATACAACTATGAAACATTACAGCAGCGTATTAGAGAGCTTGCTTTCTTAAACAAAGGAATTCAAATCACATTAAGAGATGAACGTGATGAAGAAAACGTTAGAGAAGACTCCTATCACTATGAGGGCGGTATTAAATCGTACGTTGAGTTATTGAACGAAAATAAAGAACCTATTCATGATGAGCCAATTTATATTCATCAATCTAAAGATGATATTGAAGTAGAAATTGCGATTCAATATAACTCAGGATATGCCACAAATCTTTTAACTTACGCAAATAACATTCATACGTATGAAGGTGGTACGCATGAAGACGGATTCAAACGTGCATTAACGCGTGTCTTAAATAGTTATGGTTTAAGTAGCAAGATTATGAAAGAAGAAAAAGATAGACTTTCTGGTGAAGATACACGTGAAGGTATGACAGCAATTATATCTATCAAACATGGTGATCCTCAATTCGAAGGTCAAACGAAGACAAAATTAGGTAATTCTGAAGTGCGTCAAGTTGTAGATAAATTATTCTCAGAGCACTTTGAACGATTTTTATATGAAAATCCACAAGTCGCACGTACAGTGGTTGAAAAAGGTATTATGGCGGCACGTGCACGTGTTGCTGCGAAAAAAGCGCGTGAAGTAACACGTCGTAAATCAGCGTTAGATGTAGCAAGCCTTCCAGGTAAATTAGCCGATTGCTCTAGTAAAAGTCCTGAAGAATGTGAGATTTTCTTAGTCGAAGGGGACTCTGCCGGGGGGTCTACAAAATCTGGTCGTGACTCTAGAACGCAGGCGATTTTACCATTACGAGGTAAGATATTAAATGTTGAAAAAGCACGATTAGATAGAATTTTGAATAACAATGAAATTCGTCAAATGATCACAGCATTTGGTACAGGAATCGGTGGCGACTTTGATCTAGCGAAAGCAAGATATCACAAAATCGTCATTATGACTGATGCCGATGTGGATGGAGCGCATATTAGAACATTGTTATTAACATTCTTCTATCGATTTATGAGACCGTTAATTGAAGCAGGCTATGTGTATATTGCACAGCCACCGTTGTATAAACTGACACAAGGTAAACAAAAGTATTATGTATACAATGATAGGGAACTTGATAAACTTAAATCTGAATTGAATCCAACACCAAAATGGTCTATTGCACGATACAAAGGTCTTGGAGAAATGAATGCAGATCAATTATGGGAAACAACAATGAACCCTGAGCACCGCGCTCTTTTACAAGTAAAACTTGAAGATGCGATTGAAGCGGACCAAACATTTGAAATGTTAATGGGTGATGTTGTAGAAAACCGTAGACAATTTATAGAAGATAATGCAGTTTATGCAAACTTAGACTTCTAAGCGCTGTGAACTGAACTTTTGAAGGAGGAACTCTTGATGGCTGAATTACCTCAATCAAGAATAAATGAACGAAATATTACCAGTGAAATGCGTGAATCATTTTTAGATTATGCGATGAGTGTTATCGTTGCTCGTGCATTGCCAGATGTTCGTGACGGTTTAAAACCAGTACATCGTCGTATACTATATGGATTAAATGAACAAGGTATGACACCGGATAAATCATATAAAAAATCAGCACGTATCGTTGGTGACGTAATGGGTAAATATCACCCTCATGGTGACTCATCTATTTATGAAGCAATGGTACGTATGGCTCAAGATTTCAGTTATCGTTATCCGCTTGTTGATGGCCAAGGTAACTTTGGTTCAATGGATGGAGATGGCGCAGCAGCAATGCGTTATACTGAAGCGCGTATGACTAAAATCACACTTGAACTGTTACGTGATATTAATAAAGATACAATAGATTTTATCGATAACTATGATGGTAATGAAAGAGAGCCGTCAGTCTTACCTGCTCGATTCCCTAACTTGTTAGCCAATGGTGCATCAGGTATCGCGGTAGGTATGGCAACGAATATTCCACCACATAACTTAACAGAATTAATCAATGGTGTACTTAGCTTAAGTAAGAACCCTGATATTTCAATTGCTGAGTTAATGGAGGATATTGAAGGTCCTGATTTCCCTACTGCTGGACTTATTTTAGGTAAGAGTGGTATTAGACGTGCATATGAAACAGGTCGTGGTTCAATTCAAATGCGTTCTCGTGCAGTTATTGAAGAACGTGGAGGCGGACGTCAACGTATTGTTGTCACTGAAATTCCTTTCCAAGTGAATAAGGCTCGTATGATTGAAAAAATTGCAGAACTCGTTCGTGACAAGAAAATTGACGGTATCACTGATTTACGTGATGAAACAAGTTTACGTACTGGTGTGCGTGTCGTTATTGATGTGCGTAAGGATGCAAATGCTAGTGTCATTTTAAATAACTTATACAAACAAACGCCACTTCAAACATCATTTGGTGTGAATATGATTGCACTTGTAAATGGTAGACCGAAGCTTATTAATTTAAAAGAAGCGTTGGTACATTATTTAGAGCATCAAAAGACAGTTGTTAGAAGACGTACGCAATACAACTTACGTAAAGCTAAAGATCGTGCCCACATTTTAGAAGGATTACGTATCGCACTTGACCATATCGATGAAATTATTTCAACGATTCGTGAGTCAGATACAGATAAAGTTGCAATGGAAAGCTTGCAACAACGCTTCAAACTTTCTGAAAAACAAGCTCAAGCTATTTTAGACATGCGTTTAAGACGTCTAACAGGTTTAGAGAGAGACAAAATTGAAGCTGAATATAATGAGTTATTAAATTATATTAGTGAATTAGAAGCAATCTTAGCTGATGAAGAAGTGTTATTACAGTTAGTTAGAGATGAATTGACTGAAATTAGAGATCGTTTCGGTGATGATCGTCGTACAGAAATTCAATTAGGTGGATTTGAAGACTTAGAGGACGAAGACTTAATTCCAGAAGAACAAATAGTAATTACACTAAGCCATAATAACTACATTAAACGTTTGCCGGTATCTACATATCGTGCTCAAAACCGTGGTGGTCGTGGTGTTCAAGGTATGAATACATTGGAAGAAGATTTTGTCAGTCAATTGGTAACTTTAAGTACACATGACCATGTATTGTTCTTTACTAACAAAGGTCGTGTATACAAACTTAAAGGTTATGAAGTGCCTGAGTTATCAAGACAGTCTAAAGGTATTCCTGTAGTGAATGCTATTGAACTTGAAAATGATGAAGTCATTAGTACAATGATTGCTGTTAAAGACCTTGAAAGTGAAGACAACTTCTTAGTGTTTGCAACTAAACGTGGTGTCGTTAAACGTTCAGCATTAAGTAACTTCTCAAGAATAAATAGAAATGGTAAGATTGCGATTTCGTTCAGAGAAGATGATGAGTTAATTGCAGTTCGCTTAACAAGTGGTCAAGAAGATATCTTGATTGGAACATCACATGCATCATTAATTCGATTCCCTGAATCAACATTACGTCCTTTAGGCCGTACAGCAACGGGTGTGAAAGGTATTACACTTCGTGAAGGTGACGAAGTTGTAGGGCTTGATGTAGCTCATGCAAACAGTGTTGATGAAGTATTAGTAGTTACTGAAAATGGTTATGGTAAACGTACGCCAGTTAATGACTATCGTTTATCAAATCGTGGTGGTAAAGGTATTAAAACAGCTACGATTACTGAGCGTAATGGTAATGTTGTATGTATCACTACAGTAACTGGTGAAGAAGATTTAATGATTGTTACTAATGCAGGTGTCATTATTCGACTAGATGTTGCAGATATTTCTCAAAATGGTCGTGCAGCACAAGGTGTTCGCTTAATTCGCTTAGGTGATGATCAATTTGTTTCAACGGTTGCTAAAGTAAAAGAAGATGCAGAAGATGAAACGAATGAAGATGAGCAATCTACTTCAACTGTATCTGAAGATGGTACTGAACAACAACGTGAAGCGGTTGTAAATGATGAAACACCAGGAAATGCAATTCATACTGAAGTGATTGATTCAGAAGAAAATGATGAAGATGGACGTATTGAAGTAAGACAAGATTTCATGGATCGTGTTGAAGAAGATATACAACAATCATCAGATGAAGAATAATAAAAAATAAGACTTCCCTATATGTAGGGGAGTCTTATTTTTATGCTAGAAAGTAATGCTTTACTATATTCAATGATTAGTAATGACTAACTTTCTAATTGTTTCATTGCGTAAGGTATTTCATTGATAAGTCTTGATGGTGGCACCACATACATATCTTTTGCAAGGTTTTCGCCAATAAAACTATGTGTATATGTGGCACTCATAACCGCTTCTTTTAAGTTATCAAATTGACCGACAAAGCTTGTAATCATACCAGCAAGTGTATCGCCCATACCACCAGTCGCCATTGCTGGGCTACCGATTGTCAATTTAAAGTCTTCATCTTTAAAGAAAATTTCAGTACCATGTTTTTTAAGTACAACAGTTGCACCTAAACGATCAACTGCTTCACGATTACGCTCATATGTCTGTTCCTCAATAGGAATACCACTTAATCGTTCCCATTCTTTGAGGTGTGGTGTAAAGATCACACGACATGTAGGTAATTGCGGTTTCAGTTTACTAAAGATTGTAATCGCATCGCCGTCTACGATTAAATTTTGATGCGGTTGTATATTTTGTAGTAGGAATGTAATGGCATTATTTCCTTTGAAATCAACGCCAAGACCTGGACCAATTAGTATACTGTCAGTCATTTCAATCATTTTCGTCAACATTTTCGTATCATTAATATCAATAACCATCGCTTCTGGGCAACGAGAATGTAATGCTGAATGATTTGTTGGATGTGTAGCTACAGTGATTAAACCACTACCGCTAAATACACATGCACGAGCCGCTAACATAATGGCACCACCTAAGTTAGCAGATCCACCAATTAATAAAATTTTGCCATAATCACCTTTATGTGAATCTTCTTTACGCTTAGGAATGTTAATAGAATTTAACGTTTCCATAGTGATATAACCTCCCATGTAAAAGCCTTTTCCGAATTTATTCAATTTTAAAAATATATAGTAACTTTTAACAAAATGTATTATAAATTTCTGAATTCATTATTATTTGTCGTTAAATACAATAGAAAATACTATACCTGTATATGCAATTCGTCAATAGATAAATTATTAAATATGCTTACAACAATCTTAATATCCTTTAACGCACTACAATAGTGCTCTGATAATAGGTTATAAATGTACGTAAAACCATTGTTTCAATAAAAATGAAAACGTATACTTCAAGAAGGATGGGTTACTTAATATAAACAAGGGGGTAACATATATGACTTTATATTTAGATGGTGAAACACTAACAATTGAGGATATTAAATCATTTTTACAACAACAATCAAAGATTGAAATTATTGATGATGCGTTAGAACGTGTCAAAAAAAGTAGAGCGGTAGTTGAACGTATTATTGAAAATGAGGAAACGGTTTACGGTATTACTACAGGTTTTGGGTTATTTAGTGATGTACGTATAGACCCGACGCAATATAATGAATTACAAGTGAATCTGATACGCTCACATGCCTGTGGACTAGGTGAGCCATTTTCAAAAGAAGTAGCATTAGTCATGATGATTTTACGATTGAATACATTATTAAAAGGTCATTCAGGTGCCACTTTAGAATTAGTGAGACAATTACAATTTTTTATAAATGAACGTATTATACCGATAATCCCACAGCAAGGCTCTCTCGGTGCATCAGGAGATTTAGCGCCATTATCACATTTAGCATTAGCATTAATTGGTGAAGGGAAAGTATTGTACAGAGGGGAAGAAAAGGATAGTGACGATGTATTAAGAGAATTAAATAGACAACCTTTGAACCTTCAGGCTAAAGAAGGTTTAGCATTGATTAATGGTACGCAAGCTATGACAGCTCAAGGTGTCATTAGTTATATAGAATCAGAAGATTTAGGTTACCAATCTGAATGGATTGCTGCATTAACGCATCAGTCTCTTAATGGCATTATAGATGCATATAGACATGATGTGCACGCTGTTCGTAATTTTCAAGAACAGATTAATGTGGCAGCGCGTATGCGTGATTGGTTAGAAGGATCAACATTAACGACGCGACAAGCAGAAATACGTGTACAAGATGCATATACGTTGCGTTGTATACCACAAATCCATGGCGCGAGTTTTCAAGTATTCAATTATGTTAAACAGCAATTAGAATTTGAAATGAATGCGGCTAATGATAATCCACTTATATTTGAGGAAGCAAATGAAACGTTTGTTATTTCAGGTGGTAACTTCCAT
This sequence comes from Staphylococcus sp. EG-SA-18, assembly GCF_017151825.1. Lineage (NCBI taxonomy): Bacteria > Bacillati > Bacillota > Bacilli > Caryophanales > Staphylococcaceae > Staphylococcus > Staphylococcus sp. EG-SA-18. The sequence continues at coordinate 32,202 of NZ_JACYVY010000009.1, read as the reverse complement.
GGACAACCTATTGCTTTTGCATTAGATCATCTTAAATTAGGTGTAAGTGAATTAGCAAACGTATCGGAACGTCGTTTAGAGCGACTAGTAAATCCTCAATTAAATGGTGATTTACCAGCATTTCTTAGTCCAGAGCCAGGATTGCAAAGTGGCGCGATGATTATGCAATATGCTGCTGCAAGTCTCGTTTCTGAAAATAAAACTTTAGCGCATCCAGCGAGTGTTGATTCTATCACTTCATCTGCGAACCAAGAAGATCACGTATCTATGGGAACTACAGCTGCTAGACATGGTTATCAAATTATTGAAAATGCAAGACGTGTGCTGGCAATCGAATGTGTTATTGCATTACAAGCAGCAGAGTTAAAAGGTGTTGAAGGTTTATCACCAAAAACACGTCGTAAATATGAGGAGTTTCGAAGTATCGTGCCATCCATTACACATGACCGTCAATTTCATAAAGATATTGAAGCGGTTGCACAGTATTTAAAGCAATCAATTTATCAAACGACTGCATGTCACTAAATCGACATGAGCGATGTTTGAAATCGTTACTTGAAAAAGCAAATATAGTTTGCTATATTAAAAATAACTTAATAAGACATTGTTCGTAGGACAAGTAATATATAGTGTTCGATATCAGAGAGCTTGTGGTTAGTGTGAACAAGAATCAACATATATATGAATCTACCTACTTAATTTAAAAGAACAATCGGTGATAACCGTTATTTTAGTGAAGTGCAATTTAGGTTTAGTGTATCTTTATAACTTAAATTGTTAAATAGGGTGGCAACGCGTAGACCACGTCCCTTGTAGGGATGTGGTCTTTTTTTATTTTCTAAAAAATAAAGACGTACGTCATTCCATAATAAATGATAATTATTTGGGAAAGGATGAAGGTTAATGTTAGACATTAGATTATTCAGAAATGAGCCTGTCACAGTTAAGAGCAAAATTGAATTACGTGGAGATGATTCAAAAGTTGTAGATGAAATTTTAGAATTGGATGAGCAACGACGTAAATTAATTAGTGCAACAGAAGAAATGAAAGCACGTCGTAATAAAGTAAGCGAAGAAATCGCATTAAAAAAACGTAATAAAGAAAATGCTGATGATGTGATTGCTGAAATGCGCACATTAGGTGACGATATTAAAGAAAAAGATAGTCAATTAAATGAAATTGATAATAAAATGACAGGTATCCTTTGTCGTATTCCAAATTTAATAAGTGATGATGTACCTCAAGGTGAATCTGATGAAGATAACGTTGAAGTTAAAAAGTGGGGTACACCACGTGAGTTTTCATTTGAACCCAAAGCACATTGGGATATTGTAGAAGAATTGAAAATGGCTGATTTTGATCGTGCAGCAAAAGTTTCAGGTGCGCGTTTTGTATATTTAACAAATGAAGGTGCGCAATTAGAGCGTGCTTTAATGAACTATATGATTACAAAACATACAACACAACATGGTTATACAGAAATGATGGTACCACAGCTTGTGAACGCAGATACAATGTATGGTACAGGTCAATTACCTAAATTTGAAGAAGATTTATTTAAAGTAGAAAAAGAAGGATTATATACAATTCCAACTGCTGAAGTACCATTAACGAATTTCTACCGTAATGAAATTATTCAACCAGGTGTACTTCCTGAAAAATTCACTGGTCAATCTGCATGTTTCCGTAGTGAAGCAGGATCAGCAGGTAGAGATACAAGAGGATTAATTCGTTTACATCAATTCGATAAAGTGGAAATGGTACGTTTTGAACAACCTGAAGATTCATGGAATGCTTTAGAAGAAATGACAACAAACGCAGAAGCAATTCTAGAAGAGTTAGGTTTACCATATCGTCGTGTTATTTTATGTACAGGTGATATTGGATTTAGTGCAAGCAAAACATATGATTTAGAAGTTTGGTTACCAAGCTACAATGATTATAAAGAAATTAGTTCATGCTCAAACTGTACGGATTTCCAAGCGCGTCGTGCTAACATCCGCTTCAAGCGTGACAAAGCAGCTAAACCAGAATTAGCACATACATTAAATGGTAGTGGTTTAGCAGTTGGACGTACATTTGCTGCTATTGTTGAAAATTACCAAAATGAAGATGGAACAGTAACAATTCCAGAAGCATTAGTACCATTTATGGGTGGTAAAACACAAATTTCAAAACCAGTTAAATAAAGGCTTTAGCTACAAGCTTTAAAAAGTATATATCTACGTATACTTAAAGCAAGGGCAAGATACTTTAAATAATATTTTAAAAAGTGGTGACGAAGCTGTCGCCACTTTTTTTGTGCTGTAAAAGTATAGTAGTGAGCCAATGCACATAACAACAATAAATTAAGTTTGTTGTTTAATGGGGTGAACGCATTTCATTATAGCAACAATACGGGATAATTATGATGAACTAAAACAATCTAAAACGTAACAATTTTGAGCATCACTATTATAGGAAATTAAGCGATAAAATACTGATTTCGTTGATGTAGTATGAGTAATATCGATGGAGTAGGGTAGGGGGAGGGGATGATGATTATAAGGGAGTGGTACATGAATCAATATCCCAGACTCATCATTAGATATAAAAATTTATAAAATTAGTATTTAAAAACAACTACAATCCATAGAAAATATGGAGGTAGTCTTAAATAAAAAATTGAAAATTCTAAAAAAATAAAAAGTTAATATGAAGCTGATTAAAGACTCCGGTATGTCTAACTTCAGACAAACCAGTGTCTAACGTTATTGCTTGTGATATAGAACTGTATTAGACTAGGTATATTATTTTTTTCGTAATTATATAAATATAAAGTGGCAAAGGAGGTAGTTGAGATGACAACACATTTAAGTTTTAGACAAGGCGTGCGAGAGTGTGTCCCAACATTATTGGGTTATGCCGGTGTTGGTATTTCATTTGGTATTGTGGCTTCGTCTCAAAACTTTAGTATTTTAGAAATTGTCTTGTTATGTCTTGTTATATATGCCGGTGCTGCGCAATTTATTATGTGCGCGTTGTTTATAGCAGGTACACCGATATCAGCGATTGTACTAACTGTATTTATCGTAAATTCAAGAATGTTCCTTTTAAGTATGTCGCTTGCACCAAACTTCAAGACATATGGGTTTTGGAACCGTGTTGGATTAGGTTCATTAGTAACTGACGAAACGTTTGGCGTCGCCATTACACCTTATTTAAAAGGAGAAGCTATCAATGATCGTTGGATGCATGGTCTTAATATCACAGCATATTTATTTTGGGCAATTTCATGTGTAGCAGGTGCATTGTTTGGCGAGTATATTTCGAATCCACAAGCATTAGGGTTAGATTTTGCTATCACGGCTATGTTTATCTTTTTGGCCATTGCGCAATTTGAATCAATTACTAAATCGCGATTAAGAATTTACATAGTACTCATTATTGCCGTCATAGTAATGATGTTATCGCTAAGTATGTTTATGCCTTCATATCTAGCAATATTAATTGCAGCCACAATTTCAGCAGCGTTAGGAGTGATGATGGAACGATGATAACTCATATGAACATGTTAATACTTATTTTATTGTGTGGTATCGTAACGCTATTAATTCGAATTATACCTTTTATCATGATTTCAAAAGTGCAATTGCCTGATGTCGTGGTTCGATGGCTATCATTTATCCCAATCACACTATTTACGGCACTTGTCATAGACAGCATTATTCAACAGACGCCTCATGGTGAGGGGTATACATTAAACATCCCTTACATTATCGCGCTCATTCCGACGGTTATTTTATCTATAATCACGCGTAGTTTAACTATTACAATTATTAGTGGGATTGTTATCATGGCAGCATTACGATTTTTCTTTTAAAAATAACTGAAAATCATTGAACAGATATTTAAACTTAGGTAAACTGTTAGTAATCAGAAAATTCTGATATACAAATCGTCTATGTTAAGATTGGGAATCGTGTATACGTAAGCGATTTGGCTAACGCATGACAATGATAACAACATTTTAAATGATAAAGTAATTCATCACTGAATCTCAACTAACACATAACAATTTCATATTTCTTATTGTGAGAAGTTGAGGGACTTGGCCCTGTGATACTTCAGCAACCGACTTTATAGCACGGTGCTAAAACCAACGAGTTACTCGAATGATAAGTATAAAGACTTCTTACTTTTCAATAGGGTGAGAAGTTTTTTTTGTTTAAGGAGGAAAAAACAATGACAAATTACACAGTAGATACTTTAAATTTAGGGAAATTTATTACAGAATCTGGGGAAGTCATAGATAACTTGCGTTTGAGATATGAGCATGTCGGTTATCATGGACAACCATTAGTTGTAGTTTGTCATGCATTAACTGGCAATCATTTAACATATGGAACAGATGATTATCCGGGTTGGTGGCGAGAAATTATTGATGGGGGATATATACCCATTCACGATTATCAATTTTTAACATTTGATGTTATTGGTAGTCCTTTCGGTTCAAGTTCACCTTTAAACGACCCTCATTTTCCTAAAAAATTAACATTAAGAGATATAGTCAGAGCGAATGAACGAGGTATACAAGCCCTTGGTTATGACAAGATTAATATTTTAATAGGGGGAAGCCTTGGAGGAATGCAAGCAATGGAACTACTTTACAATCAACAGTTTGAAGTAGATAAAGCCATTATCCTTGCTGCAACAAGCCGAACATCATCTTATAGTAGAGCTTTCAATGAAATTGCAAGGCAAGCCATTCATCTTGGTGGTAAGGAAGGTCTAAGTATTGCACGCCAATTAGGTTTTTTGACATATCGATCATCAAAAAGTTATGATGAACGTTTCACGCCGGATGAAGTAGTCGCATACCAACAACATCAAGGTAATAAATTTAAAGAACATTTTGATTTGAATTGTTATCTGACACTGCTAGATGTATTGGATAGTCACAACATTGACCGAGGTCGCACAGACGTAACGCATGTTTTTAAAAATTTAGAAACAAAAGTGTTAACGATGGGGTTCATAGATGATTTGCTATATCCGGATGATCAAGTTCGTGCATTAGGTGAACGTTTTAAATATCATCGTCATTTCTTCGTGCCTGATAATGTTGGGCATGATGGATTCCTACTAAACTTTAGTACCTGGGCACCTAACTTATATCATTTCTTAAATTTAAAGCATTTTAAGCGTAAGTAATAATATATATATTTTCAAAGAATGAAGCCACTAAATCACAGCTATCATATTCAAAAACATCTAGAGTACATGAGAGTGGTAATGAATTGTAAATCTAAATCAAGCTTGATTGCTATGTAGTGGGATTAAATAATCATGTTGAAAATGAAAGCACACAAAAGCGATTCAAATGAGTATGTTAATTACTTATAAAACATGAAAGTTATTATTCAATTAAATGAAATAGAAGCATACAATCTATAAATTGTTAAATTCCATTAAAGAGGTTAAAATAATAGCTATAGTTAAAAATATGGGAGTGGCTTATGTGTTTTCAAAAATACAACCTAAAGCAACAATAATTGCAACGATTGCGTTGGTATTTGTCGCTTTAGCTTTATATCTAGTGCCTGGTTTAGGACTAATATTTGCATTGTTTGCAACCATACCAGGTATCGTTTTATGGAATAAATCAATACAATCTTTCGGGATTAGTGCACTTATTACAGTAATTATAACAACTGTTTTAGGTAATACTTTCGTTTTAAGTGCCATCATATTAGTCTTAATTGCAAGTTTAATTATTGGTCAATTGCTCAAAGAAAGAACGTCTAAAGAAAGAATATTATACGTAACAACAGTAGCGATGAGCTTAATTTCATTAATCGCTTTTATGTTACTACAAACATTCGGAAGAATTCCACCATCAGCGAGCATAGTAAAACCTTTCAAGCAAACATTACATGAAGCGATTACGATGAGCGGTGCCGATGCGAATATGACCCAAATATTAGAAGAAGGGTTTAGACAAGCGACCGTTCAATTACCAGGTTTCATCATTATCATTACATTTTTAATCGTCTTAATTAACTTAATCGTTACATTTCCGATTTTACGAAAATTTAAAATCGCTACACCTGTATTTAAGCCACTTTTCGCGTGGCAAATGAGCGGTATTTTATTATGGATATACATTATTGTTATCATATGTTTATTATTTACAGGTCAACCGAGTGTGTTCCAGAGCATTCTTTTAAACTTCCAACTTGTGTTATCATTAGTAATGTATATTCAAGGTTTAAGTGTTATTCATTTCTTTGGTAAAGCGAAAGGTTTGCCGAATGCAGTAACGATTTTACTATTGATTATCGGTACAATACTGACACCTACGACACATATTGTAGGACTACTTGGTGTTATCGATTTAAGTTTGAATTTGAAGCGAATCATGAAAAATAATTCTAAAAAGTGAATAGAGGTGGAATAATGAATCGGCAGTCCACTAAGAAAGCTTTACTAATACCATTTGTCATCATGATCATCACAGCAATTGTTTTAATGGGTGTATGGTTTATCTTTAATAGTCTTATAGCACTAATTGCATCTATCGTTCTTGTCGTGATGATTATTGTTAGCATCGTTTTATTCAGACAAGCTTTAATGAAAATGGATAGTTATGTAGATGGTTTGAGTGCTCAAATTTCAACAACAAATAATAAAGCAATCAAACATTTACCAATTGGTATCATTGTTTTAGATGAAAATGATCACATCGAATGGGTTAACCAATTTATGACAGATCATATGGAAGCAAATGTCATTTCTGAATCTGTAAATGAAGTATTTCCAAACATTTTAAAGCAATTAGATAGAGTGAAATCCGTTGAAATAGAATATAATCAGTATCATTTCCAAGTACGTTATTCTGAGAATGATCACTGCCTCTATTTCTTTGATATAACTGAACAAGTACAAACAAATGAACTATATGAAAATTCTAAACCAATCATTGCGACATTATTTTTAGATAACTACGATGAGATTACTCAAAATATGAATGATACGCAGCGTTCGGAAATCAATTCAATGGTAACGCGTGTTATTAGTCGATGGGCAACTGAGTATAATATATTCTTTAAAAGGTATAGTTCCGATCAATTCGTAGCCTATTTAAATCAAAAAATATTAGCTGACTTAGAAGAATCTAAATTTGATATCTTGAGTCAATTACGTGAAAAAAGTGTTGGTTATCGTGCCCAATTAACATTAAGTATTGGTGTTGGTGAAGGTACTGAAAATTTAATCGATTTAGGTGAATTATCACAATCAGGCCTAGACTTAGCATTAGGACGCGGTGGCGACCAAGTTGCAATTAAAAGTATTAATGGTAATGTGCGCTTCTATGGCGGTAAGACTGACCCGATGGAGAAACGTACTCGTGTAAGAGCGCGTGTTATCTCACATGCGTTAAAAGATATCCTTGCAGAGGGTGACAAAGTCATTATCATGGGACATAAACGTCCTGACTTAGATGCAATTGGTGCAGCAATCGGTGTGTCTAGATTTGCAATGATGAATAATTTAGAAGCATACATCGTATTAAATGAGACTGACATTGATCCAACATTACGACGCGTGATGAACGAAATTGATAAAAAGCCAGAGTTAAGAGAGCGATTTATTACATCAGATGATGCTTGGGATATGATGACATCTAAGACAACCGTAGTGATTGTTGATACGCATAAACCGGAACTGGTTTTAGATGAAAATGTCTTAAATAAAGCAAACCGTAAAGTTGTTATCGATCATCATAGACGTGGTGAAAGCTTCATCTCTAATCCATTGTTGATATATATGGAACCATACGCAAGTTCGACAGCTGAATTGGTAACAGAGTTACTGGAATATCAACCAACAGAACAACGTTTAACACGTCTTGAATCAACAGTGATGTATGCAGGTATTATTGTAGATACAAGAAACTTTACATTACGAACAGGATCAAGAACATTCGATGCAGCGAGTTATTTACGTGCACATGGTGCAGATACGATTTTAACGCAACATTTCTTAAAAGATGATGTGGATACTTACATTAATCGATCTGAATTAATTCGAACTGTAAAAGTTGAAGATAATGGCATAGCAATTGCGCATGGTTCAGACGATAAAATTTATCATCCAGTAACAGTTGCACAAGCAGCAGATGAACTGTTAAGTTTAGAAGGTATTGAAGCATCATATGTTGTTGCGAGACGTGAAGATAATCTGATTGGTATATCTGCGCGTTCACTCGGTTCAGTAAATGTCCAGTTAACAATGGAAGCACTTGGTGGCGGTGGACATTTAACCAATGCGGCAACACAACTTAAAGGTGTGACAGTCGAAGAGGCGATAGCACAATTACAACAAGCAATTACAGAACAATTAAGTAGGAGTGAAGATGCATGAAAGTAATTTTTACACAAGATGTTAAAGGTAAAGGTAAAAAAGGTGAAGTTAAAGAAGTACCAGTAGGTTATGCAAATAACTTCTTATTGAAAAAGAATTATGCTGTAGAAGCAACACCAGGTAACCTTAAACAATTAGAGTTACAGAAAAAACGTGCAAAACAAGAACGCCAACAAGAAATTGAAGATGCTAAAGCATTAAAAGAAACGTTATCAAACATTGAAGTTGAAGTATCAGCAAAAACTGGTGAAGGTGGTAAATTGTTTGGGTCAGTAAGTACAAAACAAATTGCCGAAGCACTAAAAGCACAACATGATATTAAAATTGATAAACGTAAAATGGATTTACCAAATGGAATTCATTCCCTAGGATATACGAATGTACCTGTTAAATTAGATAAAGAAGTTGAAGGTACAATTCGCGTACACACAGTTGAACAATAAAGTTGGATTGAAATAAGAGGTGTAACCATTCATGGATAGAATGTATGAGCAAAATCAAATGCCGCATAACAATGAAGCTGAACAGTCTGTCTTAGGTTCAATTATTATAGATCCAGAATTGATTAATACTACTCAGGAAGTTTTGCTTCCTGAGTCGTTTTATAGGGGTGCCCATCAACATATTTTCCGTGCAATGATGCACTTAAATGAAGATAATAAAGAAATTGATGTTGTAACATTGATGGATCAATTATCGACGGAAGGTACGTTGAATGAAGCGGGTGGCCCGCAATATCTTGCAGAGTTATCTACAAATGTACCAACGACGCGAAATGTTCAGTATTATACTGATATCGTTTCTAAGCATGCATTAAAACGTAGATTGATTCAAACTGCAGATAGTATTGCCAATGATGGATATAATGATGAACTTGAACTAGATGCGATTTTAAGTGATGCAGAACGTCGAATTTTAGAGCTATCATCTTCTCGTGAAAGCGATGGCTTTAAAGACATTCGAGACGTCTTAGGACAAGTGTATGAAACAGCTGAAGAGCTTGATCAAAATAGTGGTCAAACACCAGGTATACCTACAGGATATCGAGATTTAGACCAAATGACAGCAGGGTTCAACCGAAATGATTTAATTATCCTTGCAGCGCGTCCATCTGTAGGTAAGACTGCGTTCGCACTTAATATTGCACAAAAAGTTGCAACGCATGAAGATATGTATACAGTTGGTATTTTCTCGCTAGAGATGGGTGCTGATCAGTTAGCCACACGTATGATTTGTAGTTCTGGAAATGTTGACTCAAACCGCTTAAGAACGGGTACTATGACTGAGGAAGATTGGAGTCGTTTTACTATAGCGGTAGGTAAATTATCACGTACGAAGATTTTTATTGATGATACACCGGGTATTCGAATTAATGATTTACGTTCTAAATGTCGTCGATTAAAGCAAGAACATGGCTTAGACATGATTGTGATTGACTACTTACAGTTGATTCAAGGTAGTGGTTCACGTGCGTCCGATAACAGACAACAGGAAGTTTCTGAAATCTCTCGTACATTAAAAGCATTAGCCCGTGAATTAGAATGTCCAGTTATCGCATTAAGTCAGTTATCTCGTGGTGTTGAACAACGACAAGATAAACGTCCAATGATGAGTGATATTCGTGAATCTGGTTCGATTGAGCAAGATGCTGATATCGTTGCGTTCTTATACCGTGATGATTACTATAACCGTGGCGGCGATGAAGATGATGACGATGATGGTGGTTTTGAGCCACAAACGAATGATGAAAACGGTGAAATAGAAATCATCATTGCTAAGCAACGTAACGGTCCAACAGGCACAGTTAAGTTACACTTTATGAAACAATATAATAAATTTACAGATATCGATTATGCACATGCTGATATGATGTAAAAAAAGTTTTTCCGTACAATAATCATTGCGATGATAAAATTGTACGGTTTTTATTTTGTTCTGAACGGGTTGATATATGTTAAGTTTGTGTATTGAAAGTGATGGATTAGTACTGTCAACGCCTCTGTTAAAGGGTTTTTAGGACGTTGAAGACGATTTGTTAAAATGATTTTTCTTTTAAAAAGGCTGAAAATCAATGTTCGATTTTTATTTGCATTATGGTCTCGATATTGGTAGAATATCAAATGGTTAAATGAGAAAAACTTGGAGGTGCTCACATGTCATCAATCGTAGTAGTTGGGACACAATGGGGAGACGAAGGAAAAGGAAAAATAACGGATTTCTTGGCAGAACAGTCAGATGTTATCGCGCGTTTTTCAGGTGGTAATAATGCAGGCCATACCATTCAATTTGGCGGAGAAACATATAAATTACATTTAGTACCATCTGGTATCTTTTACAAAGACAAATTAGCGGTAATCGGTAACGGTGTCGTTGTTGATCCAGTTGCACTATTGAAAGAATTAGACGGATTAAATGAACGTGGCATTCCTACAAGTAATTTACGTATATCTAATCGTGCGCAAGTGATTTTACCATATCACTTAGCACAAGATGAATATGAAGAACGTTTACGCGGTGACAATAAGATTGGTACAACTAAAAAAGGTATCGGTCCAGCATATGTAGACAAAGTTCAACGTATCGGTATTCGTATGGCAGATTTACTTGAAAAAGAAACATTCGAAAGATTATTAAAATCAAACATTGAATATAAACAAGCATATTTCAAAGGTATGTTTAACGAAACATGTCCATCATTTGATGATATCTTTGAAGAATACTATGCTGCAGGTCAACGTTTAAAAGAATTTGTAACAGACACATCAAAAATCTTAGACGATGCATTTGTAGCAGATGAAAAGGTACTTTTCGAAGGTGCGCAAGGTGTAATGTTAGATATCGACCATGGTACATATCCATTCGTTACATCAAGTAATCCAATTGCAGGTAACGTTACTGTTGGTACAGGTGTAGGTCCTACATTCGTTTCAAAGGTAATTGGTGTATGTAAAGCTTATACATCACGTGTTGGTGATGGTCCATTCCCTACTGAATTATTCGATGAAGATGGACATCATATTAGAGAGGTTGGTCGTGAATACGGTACAACAACAGGACGTCCACGTCGTGTAGGTTGGTTTGATTCAGTTGTATTACGTCACTCTCGTCGTGTAAGTGGTATTACAGATTTATCTATTAACTCAATCGATGTTTTAACAGGCCTAGACACAGTGAAAATCTGTACAGCTTATGAATTAGACGGTAAAGAAATTACTGAGTACCCAGCAAACTTAGATCAATTAAAACGTTGTAAACCAATCTTTGAAGAGTTACCAGGTTGGACAGAAGACGTAACAAATGTGCGTACTTTAGAAGAATTACCTGAAAATGCACGTAAATATTTAGAGCGTATTTCAGAATTATGTAATGTACAAATTTCTATCTTCTCAGTTGGTCCAGATAGAGAACAAACAAACCTATTAAAAGAATTGTGGTAGAACTTTATATAAGTCATACACAATGATTATAAATACATGAGCCTTCTATCTTTATTGGTAGGAGGCTTTTGTTATGCTTGCTTCTGTATCGATTCGATTATTTAGATAAAAAATACTAACGTAAAGGCGATATTTGCTAGTCATAATTTAGAAGATTAGATGATATTTAACGAAAATTAAGATGAAATACTTGAATGTAAGAAGTCTGATGTCGAAAATAGCTATTAAAATAGAGTAGACGTAAGTGTAAATGAAAGCACCTAAAATAGAAAAATTTCAAAAATAGCGTAATTATTATAATAAATAGACTGCCAATAAAATGCAATTTTTCACTTATAACATTCTTCAAAAAATAATAGCAAAATTATGTAAAAAATATCTTGTCATGGCAAGATTGGCTGTGCTATAATCTATCTTGTGCTTAAGAACGGCTCCTTGGTCAAGCGGTTAAGACACCGCCCTTTCACGGCGGTAACACGGGTTCGAGTCCCGTAGGAGTCACCATTTTTTAGGTCTCGTAGTGTAGCGGTTAACACGCCTGCCTGTCACGCAGGAGATCGCGGGTTCGATTCCCGTCGAGACCGTACAAATGCCTATCCAAGAGGATAGGCATTTTTTTGCGTTTAATATTATATTAATAAAAGATATATGGACGAATGATAATCATATTGATTTATCTGTTCGTCCATTTTCTTTAAAATGTATGAACCTCAAGTAACTTAGTGGTTGGATATGAAAGATAAACGTAGACAATAAAATCTTTATTAGACGTACAAACATATGCTACTGTCAACATATTTCTTCGTTGTGATATGCCACCAGTCCTCCATAACATCAATTGTTAAAGTAACGAATAACGAATAATGATATTTATTTTCTGAGCAATGACGTGCAACTAGAAGTTGCCATTATCCTAATTTTATTATTGGAATAGAGACCTCATCATTGTGTTAAATATCATTGTCACAATCCGCCGTGAGAAACTAATAAAAAATAGTAATATATAAGTTTATATTGGAAAATAGAATTAATAGCTTATAAATGGTAAATTATATAATAGGTTACTATACGTTATAAGACGGAAAATGCGCACAATAACAAAAATAGTAAGCGACATCCTGTGATTTTTTACACAAACATAAACGATAAAGAACAAAAAATGATAAAATAATATTAATGATTTAAGAAAAGAGGTTTATGCAAATGGCTAGAAAAGTTGTTGTAGTTGATGATGAAAAACCGATTGCTGATATTTTAGAATTTAACTTAAAAAAAGAAGGATACGATGTGTACTGTGCATACGATGGTAATGATGCAGTCGACTTAATTTATGAAGAAGAACCAGACATCGTATTACTAGATATCATGTTACCTGGTCGTGATGGTATGGAAGTATGTCGTGAAGTGCGCAAAAAATACGAAATGCCAATTATAATGCTTACTGCTAAAGATTCAGAAATTGATAAAGTGCTTGGTTTAGAACTAGGTGCAGATGACTATGTAACGAAACCGTTTAGTACGCGTGAATTAATCGCACGTGTGAAAGCGAACTTACGTCGTCATTACTCACAACCAGCACAAGACACTGGAAATGTAACGAATGAAATCACAATTAAAGATATTGTGATTTATCCAGACGCATATTCTATTAAAAAACGTGGCGAAGATATTGAATTAACACATCGTGAATTTGAATTGTTCCATTATTTATCAAAACATATGGGACAAGTAATGACACGTGAACATTTATTACAAACAGTATGGGGCTATGATTACTTTGGCGATGTACGTACGGTCGATGTAACGATTCGTCGTTTACGTGAAAAGATTGAAGATGATCCGTCACATCCTGAATATATTGTGACGCGTAGAGGCGTTGGATATTTCCTCCAACAACATGAGTAGAGGTCGAAACGAATGAAGTGGCTAAAACAACTACAATCCCTTCATACTAAACTTGTAATTGTTTATGTATTACTGATTATCATTGGTATGCAAATTATCGGGCTGTATTTTACAAATAATCTTGAAAAAGAGCTGCTTGATAATTTTAAGAAGAATATTACGCAGTACGCTAAACAATTAGAAATTAGTATTGAAAAAGTATATGACGAAAAGGGCTCCGTAAATGCACAAAAAGATATTCAAAATTTATTAAGTGAGTATGCCAACCGTCAAGAAATTGGAGAAATTCGTTTTATAGATAAAGACCAAATTATTATTGCGACGACGAAGCAGTCTAACCGTAGTCTAATCAATCAAAAAGCGAATGATAGTTCTGTCCAAAAAGCACTATCACTAGGACAATCAAACGATCATTTAATTTTAAAAGATTATGGCGGTGGTAAGGACCGTGTCTGGGTATATAATATCCCAGTTAAAGTCGATAAAAAGGTAATTGGTAATATTTATATCGAATCAAAAATTAATGACGTTTATAACCAATTAAATAATATAAATCAAATATTCATTGTTGGTACAGCTATTTCATTATTAATCACAGTCATCCTAGGATTCTTTATAGCGCGAACGATTACCAAACCAATCACCGATATGCGTAACCAGACGGTTGAAATGTCCAGAGGTAACTATACGCAACGTGTGAAGATTTATGGTAATGATGAAATTGGCGAATTAGCTTTAGCATTTAATAACTTGTCTAAACGTGTACAAGAAGCGCAGGCTAATACTGAAAGTGAGAAACGTAGACTGGACTCAGTTATCACCCATATGAGTGATGGTATTATTGCAACAGACCGCCGTGGACGTATTCGTATCGTCAATGATATGGCACTCAAGATGCTTGGTATGGCGAAAGAAGACATCATTGGATATTACATGTTAAGTGTATTAAGTCTTGAAGATGAATTTAAACTTGAAGAAATTCAAGAGAATAATGATAGTTTCTTATTAGATTTAAATGAAGAAGAAGGTCTAATCGCACGTGTTAACTTTAGTACGATTGTGCAGGAAACAGGATTTGTAACTGGTTATATCGCTGTGTTACATGACGTTACTGAACAACAACAAGTTGAACGTGAGCGTCGTGAATTTGTTGCCAATGTATCACATGAGTTACGTACACCTTTAACTTCTATGAATAGTTACATTGAAGCACTTGAAGAAGGTGCATGGAAAGATGAGGAACTTGCGCCACAATTTTTATCTGTTACCCGTGAAGAAACAGAACGAATGATTCGACTGGTCAATGACTTGCTACAGTTATCTAAAATGGATAATGAGTCTGATCAAATCAACAAAGAAATTATCGACTTTAACATGTTCATTAATAAAATTATTAATCGACATGAAATGTCTGCGAAAGATACAACATTTATTCGAGATATTCCGAAAAAGACGATTTTCACAGAATTTGATCCTGATAAAATGACGCAAGTATTTGATAATGTCATTACAAATGCGATGAAATATTCTAGAGGCGATAAACGTGTCGAGTTCCACGTGAAACAAAATCCACTTTATAATCGAATGACGATTCGTATTAAAGATAATGGCATCGGTATTCCTATCAATAAAGTCGATAAGATATTCGACCGATTCTATCGTGTAGATAAGGCGCGTACGCGTAAAATGGGTGGTACTGGATTAGGACTAGCCATTTCGAAAGAGATTGTGGAAGCGCACAATGGTCGTATTTGGGCAAACAGTGTAGAAGGTCAAGGTACATCTATCTTTATCACACTTCCATGTGAAGTCATTGAAGACGGTGATTGGGATGAATAATAAGGAACATATTAAATCTGTCATTTTAGCGCTACTCGTCTTGATGAGTGTCGTATTGACATATATGGTATGGAACTTTTCTCCTGATATTGCAAATGTCGACAATACAGATAGTAAGAAGAGTGAAACGAAACCTTTAACGACACCTATGACAGCCAAAATGGATACAACTATTACGCCATTTCAGATTATTCATTCGAAAAATGATCATCCAGAAGGTACAATCGCGACGGTATCTAATGTGAATAAACTGACGAAACCTTTGAAAAATAAAGAAGTGAAGTCCGTGGAACATGTTCGTCGGGATCATAACTTGATGATTCCTGATTTGAGCAGTGATTTTACATTATTCGATTTTACGTATGATTTACCGTTATCAACATATCTTGGCCAAGTACTGAACATGAATGCGAAAGTACCAAATCATTTCAATTTCAATCGTTTGGTCATAGATTATGATGCTGATGATAATATCGTGCTTTATGCTATAAGCAAAGATCGCCACGATTACGTAAAATTAACAACTACAACGAAAAATGATCATTTTTTAGATGCATTAGCAGCAGTGAAAAAAGATATGCAACCATACACAGATATCATCACAAACAAAGATACGATTGATCGTACGACGCATGTTTTTGCACCAAGTAAACCTGAAAAGTTAAAAACATATCGCATGGTATTTAACACGATTAGTGTTGAGAAAATGAATGCTATACTATTTGACGATTCAACCATCGTTCGTAGTTCAAAGAGTGGTGTTACAACCTACAACAATAATACAGGTGTCGCAAACTATAACGATAAAAATGAAAAATATCATTATAAAAACTTGTCCGAAGATGAAGCGAGTTCCAGCAAAATGGAAGAAACGATTCCAGGAACCTTTGATTTTATTAATGGTCATGGTGGTTTCTTAAACGAAGACTTCAGATTGTTTAGTACGAATAATCAGTCAGGCGAGTTAACATATCAACGTTTCCTTAATGGTTATCCAACGTTTAATAAAGAAGGCTCTAATCAAATTCAAGTCACTTGGGGTGAAAAAGGCGTCTTTGATTATCGTCGTTCGTTATTACGCACCGACGTTGTTTTAAACAGTGAAGATAATAAAACGTTGCCGAAATTAGAGTCTGTACGTTCAAGCTTAGCGAACAATAGTGATATTAATTTTGAAAAAGTAACAAACATCGCTATCGGTTACGAAATGCAGGATAACTCAGATCATAATCACATTGAAGTGCAGATTAACAGTGAACTCGTACCGCGTTGGTATGTAGAATATGATGGCGAATGGTATGTTTATAACGATGGGAGGCTTGAATAAATGAACTGGAAACTGACAAAGACACTTTTCATTTTCGTGTTTATTCTTGTCAACATCGTGTTAGTATCGATTTATGTTAATAAAGTCAATCGCTCACACATTAATGAAGTTGAGAGTAACAATGAAGTTAATTTTCAGCAAGAAGAAATTAAAGTACCGGCTAGTATATTGAATAAATCAGTTAAAGGTATAAAATTAGAGCAAATTACAGGGCGATCAAAAGACTTTAGTTCTAAAGCTAAAGGCGATTCGGATTTGACCACATCAGATGGTGGAAAATTATTAAATGCGAACATTAGTCAATCGGTAAAGGTCAGTGACAATAACTTAAAAGATTTGAAAGATTATGTTAACAAACGTGTGTTCAAAGGTTCAGAATATCAATTAAGTGAAATTAGTTCTGGTTCTGTAAAATACGAACAAACGTATGATAATTTCCCGATTTTGAACAATAGTAAAGCGATGTTGAACTTTAATATAGAAGATAACAAAGCGACTAGTTATAAACAATCAATGATGGATGACATTAAGCCCACAGATGGTGCAGATAAGAAGCATCAAGTGATTGGTGTGAGAAAAGCAATCGAGGCATTATATTATAATCGTTACTTGAAAAAAGGTGATGAAGTCATTAATGCTAGACTTGGTTACTATTCAGTCGTGAATGAAACGAATGTTCAATTGTTACAACCAAACTGGGAAATTAAAGTGAAGCATGACGGTAAGGACAAAACGAATACTTACTATGTCGAAGCGACAAATAATAACCCTAAAATTATTAATCATTAATATGAATCGTAATAAGCTAGCATTGCAAGCTCATCATATGTGAGAAGCGGTGCTAGCTTTTTGCTGGTACGGTTTATTATGGCTGACGTTTCTGTGTCTCCAACGTGCGCATTTATTCATATTTTAAGTAGTACCGCATTGTAAAATTAGTGTAACTGTTATTTTAAAAACTTTAGTATTTGTCTAATCATTGTTATAATAATTAGGACATTCATTGCACGTGATTATCAAAATTTAATTATAAGAGACCGGTCGATGAACTAAAGTTACATAATAGGAAAGGTATACAAAACAGCTAATATACTGATAGTTTCTGTAGGGAAAATCGTATATTTGCACTGATGTATATTGCAGTCATATAGAGAGATTGACTGCTTAAATAGAAAGGATGAGCCGCTTGATACGCATGAGTGTATTAGCAAGTGGTAGTACAGGTAACGCCACTTTTGTAGAAAATGAAAAAGGTAGTCTATTAGTTGATGTTGGTTTGACTGGCAAGAAAATGGAAGAATTGTTTAGTCAAATTGACCGTAATATTCAAGATTTAAATGGTATTTTAGTAACCCATGAACATATTGACCATATTAAAGGTTTAGGTGTTTTAGCGCGTAAATATCAATTGCCAATTTATGCGAATGAAAAGACTTGGCAAGCTATTGAAAAGAAAGATAGTCGCATCCCTATGGATCAGAAATTCATTTTTAATCCTTATGAAACGAAATCTATTGCAGGTTTCGATGTTGAATCGTTTAACGTGTCACATGATGCGATAGATCCGCAATTTTATATTTTCCATAATAACTATAAGAAGTTTACGATTTTAACGGATACGGGATATGTGTCGGATCGTATGAAAGGTATGATACGTGGCAGCGATGCGTTTATTTTTGAGAGTAATCATGACGTCGATATGTTGAGAATGTGTCGTTATCCATGGAAGACGAAACAACGTATTTTAGGCGATATGGGACATGTATCTAATGAGGATGCGGGCCATGCGATGACGGATGTGATTACAGGCAACACGAAACGTATTTACCTATCACATTTATCACAAGATAATAATATGAAAGATTTGGCGCGTATGAGTGTTGGTCAAGTATTGAACGAACACGATATTGATACGGAAAAAGAAGTATTGCTATGTGATACGGATAAAGCTATTCCAACGCCAATATATACAATATAAATGAGAGTCACCCTATAAAGTTCGGCACTGCTGTGAGACGACTTTATCGGGTGCTTTTTTATGTTATTGGTGGGAAATGGCTGTTGTTAGATTGAACCGGCTTGATTGAAATGTGTAAAATAATTCGATATTAAATGTAATTTATAAATAATTTACATAAAATCAATCATTTTAATATAAGGATTATGATAATATATTGGTGTATGACAGTTAATGGAGGGAACGAAATGAAAGCTTTATTACTTAAAACAAGTGTATGGCTCGTTTTGCTTTTTAGTGTGATGGGATTATGGCAAGTCTCGAACGCGGCTGAGCAGCATACACCAATGAAAGCACATGCAGTAACAACGATAGACAAAGCAACAACAGATAGGCAACAAGTACCGCCAACAAAGGAAGCGGCTCATCATTATGGTGAAGAAGCGGCAACCAACGTATCAGCATCAGCGCAGGGAACAGCTGATGATACAAACAACAAAGTAACATCCAACGCACCAACTAACAAACCAACTACAGCAGTTTCAACAACAGGAAACAAAAGACACGATGTAGATGCACAACAAGCCTCAACACAAAAACCAACTCACACAGCAACATTCAAATTATCAAATGCTAAAACAGCATCACTTTCACCACGAATGTTTGCTGCTAATGTACCACAAACAACAACACATAAAATATTACATACAAATGATATCCATGGCCGACTAGCCGAAGAAAAAGGGCGTGTCATCGGTATGGCTAAATTAAAAACAGTAAAAGAACAAGAAAAGCCTGATTTAATGTTAGACGCAGGAGACGCCTTCCAAGGTTTACCACTTTCAAATCAATCTAAAGGTGAAGAAATGGCTAAAGCAATGAATGCAGTAGGTTATGATGCTATGGCAGTCGGTAACCATGAATTTGACTTTGGATACGATCAGTTGAAAAAGTTAGAGGGTATGTTAGACTTCCCGATGCTAAGTACTAACGTTTATAAAGATGGAAAACGCGCGTTTAAGCCTTCAACGATTGTAACGAAAAATGGTATTCGTTATGGAATTATTGGCGTAACGACACCAGAAACAAAGACGAAAACAAGACCTGAAGGCATTAAAGGTGTTGAATTTAGAGATCCATTACAAAGTGTGACAGCGGAAATGATGCGTATTTATAAAGATGTAGATACATTTGTTGTTATATCTCATTTAGGTATTGATCCTTCAACACAAGAAACATGGCGTGGCGATTACTTAGTGAAACAATTAAGTCAAAATCCACAATTGAAGAAACGTATTACAGTGATTGACGGTCATTCACATACCGTACTTCAAAATGGTCAAATTTATAACAATGATGCATTAGTACAAACAGGTACAGCACTTGCGAATATCGGTAAGATTACATTTAATTATCGCAATGGAGAAGTATCGAATATTAAGCCGTCATTGATTAATGTTAAAGACGTTGAAAATGTAACACCGAACAAAGCATTAGCTGAACAAATTAATCAAGCTGATCAAACATTTAGAGCACAAACAGCAGAGGTTATTATTCCAAATAATACGATTGATTTCAAAGGAGAAAGAGATGACGTTAGAACGCGTGAAACAAATTTAGGAAACGCGATTGCAGATGCTATGGAAGCATATGGCGTTAAGAATTTCTCTAAAAAGACTGACTTTGCCGTGACAAATGGTGGAGGTATTCGTGCCTCTATCGCAAAAGGTAAGGTGACACGCTATGATTTAATCTCAGTATTACCATTTGGAAATACGATTGCGCAAATTGATGTAAAAGGTTCAGACGTCTGGACGGCTTTCGAACATAGTTTAGGTGCACCAACAACACAAAAAGACGGTAAGACAGTGTTAACAGCGAATGGCGGTTTATTACATATCTCTGATTCAATTCGTGTTTACTATGATATGAATAAACCGTCTGGCAAACGAATTAATGCTATTCAAATTTTAAATAAAGAGACAGGTAAGTTTGAAAGTATTGATTTAAAACGTGTATATCATGTAACGATGAATGACTTCACAGCATCAGGTGGAGACGGATATAGTATGTTCGGTGGCCCTAGAGAAGAAGGTATTTCATTAGATCAAGTACTAGCAAGTTATTTAAAAACAGCTAACTTAGCTAAGTATGATATGACAGAACCACAACGTATGTTATTAGGTAAACCAGTAGCAAGTGAACAACCAGCTAAAGGACAACAAGGTAGCAAAGGTAGTGAGTCTGGTAAAGATACACAACCAATTGGTAAAGAGAAAGTGATGAATCCAGCGAAACAACCAGCGACAGGTAAAGTTGTGTTGTTACCAGCGCATAGAGGAACTGTTAGTAGCGGTACAGAAGGTTCTGATCGCGCATTAGAAGGAACTGCTGTATCAAGTAAGAGTGGGAAACAATTGGCTAACATGTCAGCGCCTAAAGGTAGCGCACATGAGAAACAGTTACCAAAAACTGGAACTGATCAAAGTTCAAGCCCAGCAGCGATGTTTGTATTAGTAACAGGTATAGGTTTAATCGCGACTGTACGACGTAGAAAAGCTAGCTAAAATATATTGAAAACAATACTACTGTATTTCTTAAATAAGAGGTACGGTAGTGTTTTTTTATGGAAAAAAGCTATAACCGTTGATAAATATGGGATATAAAAACGGGGATAAGTAATAAGACATCAAGGTATTTATCCACAGAAATGGGGATAGTTATCCAGAATTGTGTACAATTTAAAGAGAAATACCCACAATGCCCACAGAGTTATCCACAAATACACAAGTTATACACTGAAAATTGGGCATGAATGTCAGAAAAATATCAAAAACTGCAAAAAAACTTGGTATAATAAGAGGGAAAAGTGTGAACAAGTTAATAACTTGTGGATAACTGGAAAGTTGATAACAATTTGGAGGACCAAACGACATGAAAATCACCATTTTAGCTGTAGGGAAACTAAAAGAGAAATATTGGAAGCAAGCCATAGCAGAATATGAAAAACGTTTAGGCCCATACACCAAGATAGACATCATAGAAGTTACAGACGAAAAAGCACCAGAAAATATGAGCGACAAAGAAATCGAGCAAGTAAAAGAAAAAGAAGGCCAACGAATACTAGCCAAAATCAAACCACAATCCACAGTCATTACATTAGAAATACAAGGAAAGATGCTATCTTCCGAAGGATTGGCCCAAGAATTGAACCAACGCATGACCCAAGGGCAAAGCGACTTTGTATTCGTCATTGGCGGATCAAACGGCCTGCACAAGGACGTCTTACAACGTAGTAACTACGCACTATCATTCAGCAAAATGACATTTCCACATCAAATGATGCGGGTTGTGTTAATTGAACAAGTGTACAGAGCATTTAAGATTATGCGTGGAGAAGCGTATCACAAATAAAACTAAAAAATAGATTGTGCATAATATAAAAGGAGCGGATTTATATTAAAACTTTGAATTCAAAAATTATTGAAAGGGAAGCTACCTTAGAAATTGAATCTATGGCAACTAATACATTGAAAATAAACCCGGATATTAATTCAAACGATACAAAAATGTCTTTCGATGGAGAATTGGAAGTGTATGATTCTGAAAATTTGAGTAAAAAAAATTTCGTTGGAAAAATACAAGTTCAAGTTAAAGGAAAGGAAGTAGCTAAAAGAGGAGGTAAGGTTATTCATCGAAGTAATGTCAAAATGAATGATTTAAAGGCATACCAACGAGAAGGTGGTGTGTATTACTTTGTCGTGTATTTAATCGTTGAGAATAAAAAAGTTGTTGAGAAGCAGGTTTATGGTAAACAATTACATCAATTAGATTTACAATTTTTACTGCAAAAAAAGCAGAAAAGCGTCACTATAAAAATGTATGAAATTGAAAATGAAAAAATTTTATATAATAATTGCGTAAAATATATAAATGAAAAGAGATTACAAAACCAAGTAGGTCAAGTTAAAGTAAAGAACATAGAAAAAGCTTTATCATATATAGCTACACCTGAAAATATTGTGATGGATCATAGAGGTTTACCATTAAATGATTTTTATGGCTATATAAAAATTAATTCATCTGAATTAGATGTAACTATACCAGATGGAGTATTAAGTATGGAAAAAGTAAAAAGAGTGAACAAAAAGCAGATAATAAAAGAAGGCAAGTTATTATTTGAAGGTATGGTAGGTATAGAAACTTCAAAGGAATCCATCTCTATAACTATAGATGATATTTTCAAAATTCAAACATTTGAAAGTGATAACAAAAGTACATATACAATGTTACCATTTAAAAAATTAAATATAGCCGAACAATCTTTTAATGTTATAAACGAATTGTCGAAAGGCGGCGAATTCTTTTTGGATCAAATCCAATTAGTAATCCAACCTTTTGAAATTAATATTATTGAAATAAAAGAAACAATAAATAAGTTGAATATTAAATTATCAGAGTATAGTAACTTGCTTTCGTTTGATGTGAGTCTAAAATCTACAGAATTTGATAAGCAGATGAATGAGATAAAAGGTTTATTAGAATTATTGGAATATAAAAATTTTAAAGATTTTAAAATGCATAATAATGGATACTATAAAATGAAGTTTTGTGGAAAATTTATATTATTATTTAAAGACAATACATCATTGTATAATGTCTACTCTAATGACTTTGTAGATAGATTTGAGGCTGTTACAAAAGAAAGAGTTGTACAGATGCCAATTGTTTACACATTAACAAGAGATATGATTGTAGATGTACTGAATTTTGATATAAATGTTATTAAAGAATGTATTGAATCAGATAAAATTGCTATTCAATCTGACATTAAATGGGAGAAATTAAATAACTTTGCATTAGAATTAATCGCAGCCTATGATGAAACTCAAAGAACCGATTTATTAGAATTAGCTGAATATGTATTAAATAATTTGCTGAATTTTGATAATGATAAAATATTTATGAACTTAATCAACAAAGCTCAAATTATAAAGAGAAGAAGAAATGATGTAGATGAAAAATTGTTAATTAAGTTATTCAAATTGAGAGATAAATTAATAGACATTGATAAAGAAATAGCAACATTGTATATCAACGTAGTATCAGGGAGTAAGCAAGAGGCAAAAATAAGATATGAAACCCTCAATGCTGCAGATTTGGAAATATTTAATGCTTACCCGATTTTTAATTTATATAAAAAATTAATAGAAAGTTGAGATTATGACGAAAAATACTTTTAGAGAAAGAATTCAAAAAACATATACAAAAAAAGATCTTGAGAAAGCTTTAGGTCTTAAAAACAAAGCTCAATTGCAGAAACGAATTGATAAATTAGTTGATATTTATAAGGTTGATATGAAGAAATTTCAAAAAAATTCTGGCGAAAGTGAAAGAGCTGCTTATAGTTTCAATGGGATTGCTTTTGATATACTATGTGTCTTATTAAATAATATGACAGATGATATGCTCCCTAAAGCAATAACAGATGAAGACGTAAAGTTAAGAAAAAATGCGATAGAGCATATCGATATTGACCAATATGCACATTTTATTAAAAGCATTAAAAATGATATAGATAAAATTGAATTTAAGCCATTAAAGTTACATATACATGCACAAAAAGCATATCAAGATGTAAAAAAAGTATTTGATTCAGGTAATAAAATAAATGAAAAGTTGCAATTAGTTTCAGAAGTAATGAATCAATTACCTATTGATAAACAAGTTGAATTAAGTGATAAAATCGCATTTGCTATACATGAAACTATTTATTCTACATTCGCAGAGATCAAGTATAATGAAAGGATTGCTGAGCATAATCAAACAAGTGAAAACTCAAGTCAGTATGATTTTAGATTTAACTATTTCGTAAATCAATTAACTGATAATGTAATAACAGAAGATATAAATGAAGAAAAAGCCTTTATATATGATAATGATGAACAATTAGATTGGTTATTGGTTAACATACTAAATAAAGTTCAACGGGCTGCTGATGGTTGGGGGATGAGAAACGCTAAGCCTCATCATAGAACACAAAAGTTTAGAGATATTGAACATTATTTCCTTAGAGACGTATCGAAAATGATTGATAAAGAGCTTAACAAAAAGGAAAACTTAAATAAACAATCTAAAAAATATGACTTCGATAATAAGATAAAGGTCATTAATGACAATATTGAGTTTTTTAATGAGGATGAACAAATTAGAAAGCATTTATTAGAGTTACGTAAACGATTAGACTTTCATTCTGCAGCAGTATTAAATCAGAAAAATCATTCACACATAGGCAATGAAATGTTCCAATATTTTATGGATGATATGCAACAAGTTGTAACATTGATAGACCGATACATTAATAAGACTGAACATTATAATGATATGAAAAATGGCTATATTAATGAATATAAATCATTTTATAATGCATATAATAATGAAATTGAAGTGACTAAGACGTACGAAAATAACATCCCAATGGCAATGTTAATGAAACAATTTAAGAATCAACTGTTAAAAAGAAGGAATAACCGAAAAAGCTCTAATTGAAGTTAAGTAGAAAATTAATAAATAATTGGTAAGCTCAATCCCTCATATAAAGGGATTGAGCTTATTTATTTGGTGGAATTTTTTTTGAAATTTTTTGCCACTTCATCAATGACCTCTATTTAGTATTAGGATTGTCTTATCAAAACGTTTTGAACAAATTTTAAGTTGAAAGTGAGCGCGCCACTTTCAACCATAAAGGAGAAGATTTACATGGAGACAAGAGACAAACTGATGTCATTGACTCAAAGTGACAAAACACAGCAATGGCTAATGGACAAGTCATCTAACCAAGATGACATTCAACAATTGCAGCAACAATTCAGCCAGCAGTTAGATCAAAAATATAATGCACTTTTAGCTGACAATCAAGCTAAGTTAGACCAATATGTGGAAGTACATCAAGGATTGGAAGCATTAAAGGAAGAGATTGAATCAGAATCCATTAAACTTAATATAGATAAATTACCCGATATCAAAGCAACAATGCTTGAAAGAGCCAAGAATGATGAACATTCTGATAAGATCGAAAAGCTATTTGATAGGTTAGAACAGGCATTAAATGGTACGAATCGATTATATACGCAATTATCGTTGATTGGTACACGAACACATCGAATTACAACTAAAAATTTTAATCTTCAAGGCTTACCAAAATCCGTCCAACGTATGATTTTACCTTCACAATTCAAAAAGGTATATACAATCGATTTCAAGTCATTTGACCCTTCAGTTGTTGGATACATGACGCAAGATTCTAAACTGATTGACTATTTGAATCATAAAGAAGGTTTATATGACGCATTATTAGAAGATTTATCACTGTCCAAAAAGGAGAAAAAGTTCGTTAAACGTACATTTATTGGTTCGTTTTTATTTGGCGGCAACTTCGATAGCCCCAAATTCAAGTTGAAACATTATGTAAGTGAAGAGCAATGGTTGGATACGGTCAGCCAATTTACAAAAGTCAATGAACTTAAGAAACAAATCGAAGAGCATAAAACCATGCCGATGCCCTACGGCATTGAACATGATATGAGCGCATTTCAAGGTAGCAGTATTATGGCAATCTACGTACAAACTGTAGCGAGTTATATTTTCAAGCACATTCTGCTAAAAGTGTACAAAGCACAGTGCGATCAAAAAACGTTCAAGATTATAGTACCGATACACGATGCGATTATGATTGAATGTGAAGATGAAGAAATTGCACAAAATGTGGGTCAGTTAATGAAAGATACGGCTAACCAGTTGTTCAATGGTGAATTTGCACATGTGACAGTGGAAGAAATAGGAGGCGTAGACCATGAATAATGATAGAGGACAAAGCCTACACATCCCAAGTAGTACACCAATCAAAGAAAATAATATATATGTAGCTACGTTACATTCTGTGATCCAAACAGATTTCTCAGGTGAAATAAAGCACCAATTCACGTATGAAATTGAAGTGAACAATCAGATTGTATATGCGAATCGTAATATTCCAACAAAACCGAGCGCTAATCAGTTGTCAATTCATGATTGGCTTAAACGTCATAGCAACTATAGCGTGTGTCATAAAACGTATGAACCTTACATTGACCGTAAGCATTTAATCCATATTGGTCAATATAATGGTAATTATTATGTAAACGATGTAGCGCCATTAAATGAAACTGGAGGCATATTATAATGAACCATATATTACAAATGTTATCTAAGCTATTAAGTGAAGCTAAGGAGGCAATCGACCGTCAAGGTCTGATTGCTATCCTAACCCTTAGTATTGGTAATGGCAATGAGATAGAAGAAACGGCACAAGGTGAAGCAATATATAGCAAACTTATTGATAAGTTACAACTTAATATCCCTAAAGATAAGGATTACCGACCTAATATCTATAGTTATTTTGGTATTCAGAAGAAACCCAATGATACAGTACTAATGGAAATGATGATAGAGGTTTTTCATATTAAACGTTTTAATTCAGAATTATTTGTTTTCAAAGCTAACGGTTGGCAAAAGATAAATAAAGATGAATTACAAGGATTGGTAAGTAAAATGATACAAGTACTATTTATCGACTACAAACCTTCACAAAGTACACTAAGAAATGTGGTTGATGGTCTACAAAAATCAACAGATGTAGAAGAGCTTGTTGAGGATAAGCAGTATATTGGTTGCGGTCCTAACATGTTTAATCTAAATACATTTGAAGTTGTTAAAAATTGTATAGATATATTCCCTAAAACACGCTTGAATATAGAAATAGATAAAGGTGATGTTATAAATGAAAATATACCTGACCACTTTAGTAAATACATGCTAGAGCTTGCTAACTTTGATACCGATTTAAAGCACTTTCTGATACAGCATACAGCAATACTGCTTACTGCTAATACCAAACTACGAAGAGGTTTGATTCTGCATGGCGCTGCTAATAATGGAAAATCAGTATATATAAAGTTGTTGAAATCATTCTTTCATCAAAATGACGTTATATCAAAAACGCTAAACGAACTTGGTGGACGTTTTGATAAAGAAAGCTTAATTGGGAAACGATTAATGGCAAGTGATGAAATTGGTGAGGCAAGAATCAATGAGAAGGTAGTAAATGACTTTAAGAAGTTACTTTCAGTTGAACCTATCCATGTTGATAGAAAGGGACAGACACAAGTAGAAGTCACATTAGATTTAAAACTGATTTTTAATACTAATGCTGTACTAAACTTTCCATCTGAGCACGCAAAAGCATTAGAGCGTAGAATTGCTGTTATTCCATGTGAATATTATGTTGAAAAAGCTGATCCCGACTTAATTGAAAAGTTACAGGATGAAAAGAAAGAAATCTTTCTTTACTTGATGTATGTGTATCAACAGATTGTAAAAGCAGATATCGAGTACCTTGAAAATAGCCGTGTCACTGAAATTACTCACGATTGGTTAAATTTTGGATATGAATTTGTTTCTAGCAGGTCCGTAAGTATTCCAAATCAGAAAGCATGTATTAATTTACTCCGAAAACTTACAGCAATTAAACCAGGGTCACGTATCAAAGTGTCTAGGCTAAATGAGGTTATTAGAGATGAAATTAAAGTAAGCTCTCAAGTTATTAATGATTTGGTTCAAGCTAACTTTAATGTACAAAGTAGACTAAATAATGGTTATAAGTATTGGATCGATTTAGGATGGAAAGAAACTGATAAAAAAGATGACATGATTTCATTCGATGAAAATGAGAATGTAACAGATGATGAGTTCTTATACGAAGATGATTTGAACTTAGGTTGGGAGGACTTTGACGATGAATAATGAACAAATTGAAGCATTTGTAGAAGTGCTTGTACCTATCATAGAAGAACGTATCAATAAAGGTAATTAAGGCTAATTACGTACTACAGGCAGTTGCCTGTAGTACTCATATGATTAAGTGGTAAAAGTGATAAAAATGAAACGAAATTATAAATATATATTATCTATATGTTGTTACAAGACCGATAGTCTGTAGCAATAATCTAATAAAAGGAGCGGTATGATATGAAGGGTAAAATTGCACTTTATTCACGCGTTAGTACGTCAGAGCAGTCGGAGCATGGGTACTCAATCCATGAGCAGGAACAAGTACTCATCAAAGAAGTTGTGAAAAATTTCCCAGGTTATGACTATGAGACATATACTGACTCAGGCATTTCAGGTAAAAATATTGAAGGTCGTCCGGCAATGAAACGTCTATTACAAGATGTTAAGGATAATAAAATCGAAATGGTGTTAAGTTGGAAATTGAATCGTATCTCACGATCAATGAGAGACGTGTTTAATATTATTCATGAATTCAAAGAACATGATGTAGGGTATAAATCGATTTCTGAGAATATTGATACATCCAATGCTTCTGGAGAAGTACTCGTTACAATGTTTGGGTTAATAGGATCTATAGAACGCCAGACTTTGATTTCGAATGTGAAACTTTCTATGAATGCTAAGGCAAGGAGCGGAGAGGCAATCACCGGTCGTGTTTTAGGCTACAAATTATCACTTAATCCACTTACACAGAAAAATGATTTGGTTATCGATGAAAATGAAGCTAATATTGTACGTGAAATTTTCGATTTATATTTGAATCATAATAAAGGCCTCAAAGCCATTACAACCGTACTTAATCAAAAGGGGTATCGTACTATTAATCAAAAGCCATTTTCAGTGTATGGTGTTAAATACATTTTGAATAATCCAGTCTATAAAGGCTATGTCAGATTCAATAACCATCAAAACTGGGCTGTACAGCGAAGAAGTGGCAAAAGTGATAAAAATGATGTGATATTGGTCAAAGGTAAACATGAAGCCATTATAAGTGAAGAGGTATTTGATAAAGTTCATGAAAAATTAGCTTCTAAAAGTTTTAAACCGGGCAGACCTATTGGTGGAGATTTCTACTTACGTGGCCTTATTAAATGCCCAGAATGCGGAAATAATATGGTATGTCGACGGACGTATTATAAAACGAAAAAGTCCAAAGAACGGACAATCAAGCGTTATTACATTTGTTCCTTATTCAATCGTTCAGGGAGTTCTGCATGTCACAGTAATTCCATCAATGCTGAAGTCGTCGAGCGTGTAATTAATGTTCATTTGAATCGTATTCTGTCTCAACCAGATATTATCAAGCAGATTGCGTCAAATGTGATAGAAGAACTGAAACAAAAGCATAGTAACCAAACAGAAATTAAATATGACATTGATAGTTTAGAAAAACAAAAAGCTAAGCTTAAAACACAACAAGAACGATTGTTAGAATTGTTCTTAGATGATCAGATGGATAGCGAAATGTTAAAAGCTAAACAAAGTCAAATGAATCAACAGTTAGAAGTATTAGATCAACAAATTAAAGAAGCGCAACAAGCAAATCAATCACAGGATGAAATACCTAATTTTGATAAATTAAAAGGACGACTCATTTTGATGATAACACGATTCAGCGTGTACTTAAGAAAGGCTACACCCGAAGCTAAAAATCAACTTATGAAAATGTTAATTGATTCAATTGAAATTACGACAGATAAACAAGTAAAACTTGTAAGGTATAAAATTGACGAAAGTCTTATCCCTCAATCTTTGAAAAAAGATTGGGGGTCTTTTTTTATGCCCAAATTCCAATTTGAAATATATGGTCAAAATGATTATTTCATCGACCAAATTACCACTTTTACCACTTAGTTATTAGTGACAAAAGTGAGCGAAATGAAATAAAAATCAAATATATATTATCAAAATGATGTATCACATGCATACATCAATCAAATACATTAGGAGGTCATAACCATGACACTAGAACAACAACTCAAGCACTATATAACCAACTTATTCAATCTGCCAAGGGACGAAGTGTGGCACTGCGAATCTATCGAGGAAATCGCTGATGATATCTTACCCAATCAATATGTAAGACTTGGCCCACTCAGTAATAAAACACTTCAGACTAATACCTACTACTCTGACACACTTCATGAAAGTAATATCTATCCTTTCATTCTCTACTATCAGAAACAACTCATAGCCATCGGTTATATCGACGAAAATCACGATATGGATTTCTTATACCTACACAACACTATCATGCCTCTTTTGGATCAACGATACTTACTAACAGGAGGACAATAAAATGCATAAATACATCAAAATTACACAATTAGTCATTACAATACTAAGTGAAATCATCATTTGGATGAAAGAGTCAGAACGAAAGGAAGTCTCTTATGAATAGATATATCACCCGGGGTATCGCCAACAACTTACCTAATATCTTACAACACCAATTATGGCAACTCGTATCTGAGCGAGAACAAGAACAAACCAAAGATAATACTTCAGTAGATTATTTTCATATATTCCAGTTCAATAAGCATCGCAATCAATTATATATCAAACACAAACAAGAACGACCTGAATATGCGAAAATCCATAAAGCTAATTATTCAAAAGCAATCAATATCAATAAGGTCTACATTATTCGAGAAGATGATGTAGACCTTTCTTATTATGTCATGTTATTACCTGAAGAATACTAGAGGAGTGAAAATTATATGGAAACAATCAAAAGTACATTAAAAACAGAAGCCATATTCAGTGATGACAAACAACATCGCTATCTACTTAAGAAAACATGGAATAGTGAAAAACAATCAATCACAATCATTACAATGTATCCGCATTATGATGGCATTCTCAATATTGACCTAACGACCCAACTCATCATGAACAAAGTTTCAGAAATGGATGCATTTGGTTCAATCAATTTTGTGAATCTATACTCTAATATTACAACCCCTATCAATCTCAAACATTTAGAAAATGCGTATGATAAGCATACAGATATTCAAATTATGAAGGCAGTGAAAGAGTCAGATGAAGTGATATTAGCTTGGGGCGCTTACGCTAAAAAGCCCGGTGTTGAAGCACGTGTTAATGAAGTATTAGAGATGTTGAAACCACATAAAAAGAAAGTAAAACGACTCATGAATCCAGAAACCAATGAAATCATGCATCCCCTTAATTCGAAAGCACGTCAAAAATGGATATTAAAAGTATAGCAACTAAAATGTTTATTCACTATCCATGAAAATAATTGAATTTCATATATATCTTTTAATCTACAATATGATTAAAAGATATATTATTTGGTTCTGTTGCAAAGTAAAAAAATATAGCTAACCACTAATTTATCATGTCAGTGTTCGCTTAACTTGCTAGCATGATGCTAATTTCGTGGCATGGCGAAAATCCGTAGATCTGAAGAGACCTGCGG